>NZ_SZVX01000035.1:0-10341 GCF_007210685.1 Dickeya sp. ws52 | reverse complement strand
TATCCCGCACGAAACCATTCACTGAATAGGCAAACTTCACCGTTCACAAGACAACCCGGCTGTTTGTCAACAGCCTCGCGTTTGACGTGTTCCAGAGAAATGGCTATCAGCCGATTATGGCTTCAACTGACGGTCCAGAAACTGAATCACTTTCTGCATGATTTCCGGTTGCATCCAGTAAACGCCGCCATGTTCCGCACCTTTCACCACGTAGTAGGTGCTGTTAATACCTTGGGCTACCAGCGCCCGGTGCAGGATTTCGGTTTGACGCGGGGAAACCAGCGTATCGGCGCTGCCGTGCATGATTAAAAAGGGCGGCGTGTTCTTGCTGATATAGTTGATGGGGTTGGCGGCGGCGGCTTTCTCCGGGAAGCGGGTAATCGGGCCGCCCTCATTAAACACTGAGGTGCCGTTGACCCAAATCGCTTCGGTGGCGGACGGCGAGGTGTGTTTCTGCACGACCTCGTCCGGGAAGCCTTCGCCGACGCGGGTCAGGTCCGACAGGCCGTAGAAGTCGATCACCGCCTGCACCTGGCTGCTTTGACTGAGGTGTTCGCCACGGTCAAATTGCTTGTTGCCGCTGGTCGTGCCGGCGAATGCCGCCAGATAGCCGCCGGCGGAAGCGCCGAACACTGCCACATGACCGGCATCGATGCCGAATTTATCGGCGTTGGCGCGCAGATAGCGAATGGCGGATTTCACGTCTTCCAGCGGTGCCGGGAACATCACGGTGGGGGCGACGCGGTACTCCATGCTGGCGACCACGTAGCCGGCTTCCGCCAGTTTCAGCCGTTGCTGGATGTAGTTATCTTTATTGGCGTTAACAAAGCCGCCGCCGGTAATAAACAGCACGGCCGGTTGCGGTGATTTTGTTTCCGGCTGCAGGATATCCATCTTCAAGGCGACGTTGGGGTAGCCACGAATCGGCACCTGAGCGTAAACCACGTCGGAAATCAGTTTAACCGACGGCTGGCGCGGCGTCAGGGTCAGTTCATGGATGTTGTCTGCTGCCATCGTATTGGTAACCTGAGCGGCTGTGGCGATTATAACGGAAGATAACAGTAACATCTTAAGTGGCGGGGTACGCATGAATTATTCCTTAAAAAATTATTATCCAATGCTTGTTTATTGAATCAATATGCCAGTAGGTAGAGGAATGCAGGAAAAATCAACATGCAGGCTATCATAGCTGGGATTAATGCAAATGTGCTTAATCTCACATTAGTATTTTTGCAAGTTAATATAATTAGTATTCGGTAAGGTTATAAATAAATATAATCATGATAAGTATAAAACGAGCACTCTATTACCATGAGCTGGTACGGAAAGGGAGTTTTACCCGTGCGGCTAAATCACTCAATATCTCACAGGCTTTTCTTTCTCAGGAAATATCCCGGCTGGAGCAGGAGCTGGAACGAAAACTGATTAACCGCACCACCCGCCAGTTTGCGTTAACGCCATTCGGCGAGGCGTTTGACGAAAAAATCAAGCCGTTGATTCGCGAGTATTATGACGTCGAGCAATTTGTGCAATCGTACGAAGAAAGTCAGGATGGCGCCCTGATGGTAGGGGTGATTCCTATCTTCAACCGGCTGACATACTACGATGTGTTTACGCTATTTCAGAAACAGCACCCGAATATTGAGTTGTCTTTTATTGATGGCGTCAGCAGCGACCTGTTGGAAAAGGTTCGAAACGCCGAGATTCACGTGTCGCTCTCTACGCCGTTTGATGATTATTTGCAGGATCCGCTGTTTAATCACACCATTTTCCAGGATGACAATCTGGTGGCGGTGATGGCGGCCGGCCATCCGCTGGCGGAGCACCCCAGCCTGACGCTGGAGCAATTGGCGCTGGAGCGGCCGATTGTGCCGCAGAAAGGCACCGGCGAACATGCGGCGGTGTCGGCAGCGTTCAGCCGTGCCGGGCTGGCGGATACCTGCTTTCGCGAGTGCAGCAATCTCGACATCATTATGGATTTGGTGATGCATCACGGCGGGGTGGTGTTTCTGTGCACGTCGGTGGCAACGAGTCTGAAGGGGTACGATATCGCCATTCGTCCGGTTGCTACGCCGATCACCCGTACCTTTGCCGTAAGCTATCTCAAACGCAGTGCCGGTATTCCGATGGTGCGCCGTTTTCTGGATTTTATGGAGCACAATCATCCGATACGGCGTGGATAACGGCTGATGGAAAAGGAGCACGGTTATCGGGCGACGATGACTGCCCGATAACCGCGAGTCTAACGGATGGTAAGCGTTGGTTGAATACGAACGGTTTCCCCGCGTTGCGCTTCGCCGCTCAGCACCCGTTGCAGATGGTGTATTACTTGTGCCACCAGTTGCTCCACCGGTTGGCGTACCGTGGTTAACCGGTAGCCTTCCCAGGCAGCTTGCGGCGTATCGTCGCATCCCACCACCGTGCAGGCCGGGCCGCCGTTTAGCCTGAGCGCATCCAGCGCGCCGAAGGCTAACGCGTCGCAGGCGCAGAATACGCCTTCCACCGCCGGGTGCCGTTGCAGCAGGCGGCACATGGCGCGGTAGCCGCTGTGGTAAGCGTAATCCAGGTTATCGGCGACGATTGGCTCCGGCCGACCGCGGCTGACCAGATGCCGGCGAAAACCCGCCAAACGTTCCAGCGAAGCCTGCCCATCCTGACGACCGGCGATATAGGCCAGCCGGGTCAGCCCCAGCGAAATCAGATGGTCGGCCGCCAGTTCGCCGGCCAGCCGGTTATCGGACAGCACCGCGGTAACGGTTTCCCGCTGGTCTTCCCGGCCCATCAACACCATCGGCAGCGACAGCTCCAGACAGCGCTCGGTGGTTTCCTGCGACAGGCTGCCGGCGGAAATAATCGCCGCTTCCACCTGCCATGACAGCGCTTGCTGCAACCGGGAGCGGATATCGCACTGTTCCGTGACGCTGACCAGCATCGGCACCAGGCCGTGTTGTTGCAGCGCCTGCGTCAGCAGATTAAACAGCCAGGGCTGGAACGGGTTATCGAATTCGCCCATCACCACCGCCACGATGCCGGAGCCGTGCCGCCCGGAATTGACCAGCGCCCGCGCCAGCGCATTGGGGCGATAGCCCAGCGCATCCGCCGCCGCCAGCACCCTTGAACGGGTCGCCTGGCTGACCTTGCCCGGCGCAGAATACGTGCGCGACACCGCCGATGGCGAAACACCGGCGCAGCGAGCGACATCAATCGAGGTGATGCGTTTTTTATTCATGTCCGGCTTCCCTGATAATGTGCCAGCCACCGTTGCGGCAGTGCGCCCGGTCGCCCTGTTCCGGCAGAAATACGCCGGACGAGGCCGCGATAACCTGTTGCAGCGCCGCTTTTTGCGACTGTTGTACGTGGTACAGGCCCAGCAGCGCACCCGGTTTGCGCGTCAGCGTCTGTACCTGCGGCCAGTTACCGTGCCCGGTGTTGTTCATGGCTTGCAGTGAAAAACATTCCACCAGCGCCAGATCCGCCTGCGCCAGTAGTGCTGCACCGGCCGTGGTGACCTGGCCGTCGCCGCTGTAGAACAGCGACCCCTGTTCGCCGCTGAGATACAGCGAACGGTTGGGCACCGAGTGGCGGGTCGGTGCGGTCTGGCAGCGCCACGGTCCCAGTTCGCTCAGGCTTTCGCTGTTCTGCCAGTTCAGGCTAAACAGCGGCCGGCCGGCCGGCCAGAAGGCGAAATCCGCCAGACGCTGCAACTGCGGCCGTTGCTGACGCGACGCGATAAGGGTCAGCGGCGCGGTGCGCCCGCAGGATTCGCACCAGTTAAGCCAGGTGGTCAGGCCGAGTACATGGTCGGGGTGGGCGTGAGTCATGTAGATGGCGTGAATGTCGTCCGGCGCGGTCTGGCGCTGCCACAGCGCCTGCGGTACGGTCGGGCCGCAATCTACCAGCAGTTGGAATCCGCCTTCGCTGACCTGGATCGCGGCGTTGACCCGCTGGCTGTCATAGGCTTCGCCGCTGCCGAGGATGTCAAGCTCCATGCCTGTACTCCTGTTGCCCGGCGTGAGGCGACGACGGTAAACGCCGGCCGTCGGCATCAAACCAGTGACAGCGTGCCGGCGCCACCTGTAGCGCCAGCTCCTGACCGAGGCGCACCGGGGTGCGGCTTTCCACCACCAGTTTCATACCAGGTTCATGGATGAAGTGGCCATGCAGGTGATACTGCGCGCCCAGGTTTTCCACCAGATCGACCTGAAAGGTTGGGATACCTTCGGCAATCTCGAAGGCATCCGGGCGAATGCCGAGGGTCACGGCGCGCTCATCATGCGCCAGCCGTTGCAGCCACGGCGACAGCGTTTGATTGGGCGACGGCGTTTGGCCGGGCGACAGCGGAAAAAAGTTCATTTCCGGCGTGCCGATAAACCCGGCGACAAAGGTCGTGGCAGGCTGGTGATACAGCTCTTCCGGCGTTCCCACCTGCGCGATGCGGCCTTCGTGCAGCACTACGATGCGGTCGGCCAGCGTCATCGCTTCCACCTGATCGTGGGTGACGTAAATCATGGTGGCGGCCAATTGCTGATGCAGCGCCTTCAACTGCACCCGGGTGTGGGTGCGCAGTTTGGCGTCCAGATTGGACAGCGGTTCGTCAAACAGAAACAGGCGCGGTTTTCGCACGATGGCGCGGCCAATCGCCACCCGCTGGCGCTGGCCGCCGGAAAGTGCGCCGGGTTTACGGCCCAGCAACGGCGTCAGTTGTAGCATCTCCGCCACCTGCGCCACTTTATCGTTAATCACCTGACGTCGTTCGCCCGCCATCTTCAGCGCGAAGCCCAGGTTTTCCGCCACGGTCATGTGCGGGTACAACGCGTAGGATTGGAAGACCATCGCCATTTCCCGCTGGCCCGGCGGCTGGCGCGAAATATCCTCGTTGCCCAGCAGGATTTGCCCGCTGTCTTGTTGTTCCAGCCCGGCGATGGTGCGCAGCAGCGTTGATTTCCCGCAGCCGGACGGGCCGACGAACACCACCAGTTCGCCCTGCCGGATATGCAGGTCGATGCCGTGCAGCACCGGCTGACGACCATAGCGTTTGGCGATTTGATGTAATCGTAATTCACTCATCCGCGAGTCCTATTTCTGGCTGACGGCAAAGCCGCGCAGCAAATAACGTTGAACAAAGCCCGCCACCAGCAGCACCGGCAGTGAAGACAGCAACCCGATGCTCATCAGCTCTCCCCAGTAGATCTGGTTTTCGGTCATAAAGTTGGCGATAAACAGCGGCAGGGTGAACTGCTGCGGGGTTTGCAGGTACAGCAGGGCGAACAGAAATTCGTTCCACGCCATGATCAGGGTGAAGATCGCCGTGGCGACCAGACCGGGAGCGCACACCGGCAGCACGATGTAGCGCAGCCGCCGCCACAGCCCGGCACCGTCCATCGCCGCCGCCTCTTCCAGCGACAGCGGCACATCGCGGATAAAACTGAGCAGCATCCAGATGCAAAACGGCAGGGTATAGACCTGATAAGCCAGCATCAGCCCGGTCAGGCTGTTGAGCAGGTGCAGCGACTTGAGCAGGGAATAAAGCGGGATGGCCACCACCATCGGCGGCATCATCTTGACAAGCAGCACCAACAGCAGGAACAGGCTGTCAAGCCGTGCCGGGAAGCGGTGGCGCGCCAACGTGTAGGCAGCCAGAAACCCGGTCAGCAGCGATAACGCCGTAGCGCCGGCGGCCACCCACAACGTATTAAACAGCCGCGCGCCGACGCCATTATCCAGCAGGCTTTTTAAGTGAGTGAGCGTCCACTGTTGCGGCCAGAACGGGCTGGCAAGGCTTGCGAATTCGGCGGTGGACTTAAACGCCGTCGCCGCCATCCACAGGATCGGCAGGGTGAAAAACAGCAGCGCGACGGTCAGCGCCAGCGCACGCAGCGCCATCAGCCAGTAGGGGAGTCTCATGCGTTTTTCCCTCCGCGCAGCAACTGCCAGGCGTAGACCAGGCTCATGGCGGCGGCGAACAGCAGCATGATCACCGCGCCGGCGCTGGCGAGCCCCAGATTGAAGAACTTGAAGCCTTGCTGATAGATATACAGCGACAGCGTTTCGGTGGCGTAACCAGGGCCGCCGCCGGTCAGAGCGTATACTTTGTCGAACAGCTTGAAGGTGTCGATGGAGCGTAACAGCAGCGCCAGCATAATCGGCTGGCGAACCAGCGGCAGCGTGACGTACCACAGCCGTTTCCAGCCGCTGGCGCCGTCGCTTTGCGCCGCTTCCAGTATGTCTTTGGGGATGCCCTGCAACCCGGCGAGAATGATCAGACAAGCCATCGGCGTCCATTGCCAGATATCCACCAACATCAGCGACCACAGCGCCAGATGCGGGCTGGACAACCACGGTTGCGGCATCAGCCCCAGCGCGGTCAGGCAATTATTCAGCAGGCCGAAATCGTAATGAAACCACAGGCGCCAGATAGCCGAGCACACCAGCGTGGAGATCATCATCGGGTAAATCAGCAGGCTCAACACCCACTGGCGACCGGGAAAATGACGGTACAGCAACAGCGCCAACGCCAGCCCCAGCAGCACCTGCAACAGCGAACTACCGAACGAGAACAGCAGGGTGTTTTTCAGGCTGGTGGTGAAGAACCAGTCGGCGAACAACTGGCGATAGTTCTCCAGCCCGACCCAACTGCGGCTGGCGGCGGCGTAATCGACCTTGCTGAACGAGTAGAGCAGCATCTGGCCGATGGGGTAGAGCGTCAGCAGTAGCAGCAGCGTGGCGGCGGGCATCAGCAGCAGCCAGCGTTGCCAGCGGGAATCAAAATGCATGGGATGTCCTTGCATGGGCAGGCCGTAGCCCGCCCGACAACAGTAATTTCGGTGCGGATTACTTCAGTACTTGCGCGATCTTCTGATTGGCCTGCTGCAACGCGACTTGCGCCGGCATCTGATCCATCAACGCCAGTTGCAGATAGTCGCCGAGGATGCTTTCCACTTCCTGCCAGTTGCGGATACGCGGGCGCGCCTTGCCTGCTTCCAGCGCCGCCAGTTGCGCCGGATACCACCGGTATTTCTGCACCACCTGCGCATCCTGATAGACGCTGCGGCGAGTCGGCGGCAGCCCCAGTTCCAGCGCCAGCGCTTTCTGGTTTTCCGCACTGGTGAGGTAGCTCAGGAATTGTTGCGCCAGTTCGTTGTGCCGGCTGTTTTTGGCGATCGCCATCTGCCAGATACCGAGCATCGGCGACGGGCCGGCGTTCTGCCCCGGTGCGGGTTGTAGCGTCATGTTGCCGACCACTTTGGATTTGGCGGCGTCGTCCAGCGTTGCGGCCCAGGCCGGCCAGACTTCGATTGCCATCGCCGCTTTGCCCTGTTCCATCGCCTGGCGCACATCGGCGGCGTTGTACACTTCAACCCCGGTAGGAGCGAAGGCTTTCAGCGCTTTCAGGGTATTGAGCGCCTGTAGCGCTTGCGGGGAATCCAGCGACGCTTTGCCGTTGGTAATCACATTGCCGCCGTAGGCCCATAACATGGGCATAAAGCCGGAAACGATCGGGTTGCCTTTCATGCCGCGGAACACCACGCCGGAAACCCCCGGCTCCTGCTGTTGCAGGGCGTTGGCATCGCTTAATACCGCGTCCCAACTGGTGGGCGCCTTGAGCTGGTGCTTGTCGAACAGATCCTGACGATAAGCAAACATCGCCACGTTGCCGACCACCGGCAGGCTGTACGCCGGGCCGCTGTTTTCCGGCACGCGCGAGACGTTCAGCACCGCCGGAATGAAGTCGCTGCTTTGCAGGCTTTCCGGCAGCGGTTGCAGCCAGCCGTTACCGGCGAATTCCGGGCTCCAACTGTCGTCCATCAACATCAGGTCGTAGGCCGAGGCGTTTTCCCGCAGGGAGATCACCAGCTTTTCATACAGGTTGGCGTAGGGCAGTTTCAGCAGTTCGATCTGCTTGCCGGGGTGCTGTTGCTGAAAGCGAGCCAGTGTGCTGTCGAGTGCTTTGCCGTAAACGTCGTCGCGCCCGGCGATGACCAAATCAGCGGCCTGCGCCGTCATGCCGCACGCCAGACCCACGGCGAGCAACAGACGGGAAAGAGAAGTCTTACTGTGTGAGAGCGTGGTGTTGCCAGATGTTTTTTGTTCAGACTCGTTTTTGCCAAACACGTTCTTGCCAAACATATTCTTGCCAAACATAGTGAGCGCCTTTTGTCAGGAGTGCATACGTTTGCACAGGCGCTATCTTTGGCGACGAGGATGACAGAAACATGAAAGCAGGATGAACAATCCGAGATGGGGCGACGACAACGGGAAGCCGTTATCGGGCTTCCCTGAACCCATCAGGCTTTCTTGGGCTGACGGGCGAAACTCACCATCAACTGGATGCCGTTAATCAGCACCAGCAACGCTGTCACCAGAAATACCCAGCGATAGCCCAGCGTGGCGGAAACGGTGGAGCCGAGCAGCGGCCCGACCACGTTACCCAGATACATACAGGATTGGTTATAACCGAAAATGCGTCCGGTGACTTGCTGACTACTGTATTTCACCAGCAGCGCCTGCACCGCCGGCATCAATGCACCGTCGGCGAACCCCAGCGCAAAGCGTAAAATCCCGAGCTGGACCGAGCTTTGTACCGCCGACATCAGAAAGAACAGCAACGCACACGCGAATAACGCCACGATCAGTATCCGCTGGGAGCCGATGCGATCACCCAGCCGGCCAAGGTGCGATGCGGATAAAAGCGCGGATACCCCCGGCACGGCGGCGATAACGCCGCTGACGAAGGCGATGTTATCAATGCTGGGCGAGAGGTCGCGGATAAACAGCGTCAGGATTGGGCTGATGGAGCCGTTCGCCATCTGAATCATCATGGTGGTGAAACACAAACTGATAATCAGCAACGGATAAGGCAGCGAGGCGAACACCGCCCGGCCGCTGAGCTGTGCTTTTTTGCCGACGCTAATCGCGTTTTCACGAATGGCGAACAACGTAATCAGAAAGCAGATAAACAGCATGGCGGAGGTCACGAAAAATACCATGCGCAGGCCGATGGTATCGGCCATAAAACCGCCAAGCAGCGGGCCAATCAACACGCCGGCGACTTGCCCGGTAGAAAGTGTGCCGAGCGCCCAACCGCTGCGGTTGCGCGGCACCTGCGAGGCAATCAGCGCCATGGCATTGGGAATGTAGCCGGAAGTGAGCCCCATCAGCGTGCGCAGAATAAACAGTTGCCAGACGTTGGTGGCCAGGCCTTGCAGCGCCATGACGATAGACATGCCGAGCGCGGCGCGCAGCAACATCAGCTTGCGCCCCTTGCGGTCGGCCAGGCTGCCCCACAACGGCGCGACGATGGCGGAAACCAAAAACGAGGAACTGAACACCAGCCCCGACCACAAATTGAGGGCGGTATGATCGCTGACCCCCAGATGCTCGATATAGAGCGGCAGGAACGGCAATATCTGGCTCATGGCCATGCCGGTAAAAAAGCATCCCAGCCAGGCGGCGAAGAGGTTGAGTTTCCAGGTTTCCATAAGGCAGGTTGACATCATCAGTAAAAGGCCGGGGCGCCCCGCGCCAGTGTCGCGCTGAATTGCGCGGCGCCGCCTAGTATGGCCGCTTTTGTCTTAGCCGGGAAATAGTTTTATAGATCAAAGTATCATGCATTGCCGACAACAATAGATCGATTTTTGAAGCTGGCGTACCGATATGTGGCTTGATTTTAGGTTTATAGGGATTTTACAAAAAAGCCGCCCTGAAGGACGGCTATAAACTTTGCAGTTTTACCTGATCAAGCTTGCGCTGTTGCAGGTTCCAGCCCTATTAAAGGAACCAGTTGATCAATTGCAATATTTCAGCAATCAAGTTCAGAATCGCAATAATAAGCTTCATCATCCCCCGCACCTCCATCTCTGTGGCGCGTAGGTTACTAAGCGGTCCCCATACCTCTATTCCGCCCTTCCGGTTACGCTATTCACTTTGCTAAAAGAAGAATTTCACCACGCTGCCGCCCAGGCTTCCGGGTGCGAATCCGGGAGAGGGCTATACTTTTACCACCTACTTGCCGATGGTTCAGGTATTCTGTTTATATCCAAATTCGGTTTGAAGAGCTTGATCTGGCTACGCTCAGGAGCGGTTTCACGGGCTTTACTTAATTTAGCTGAGGAGCATTATAGACAGTAAACTCGGCTATTCAAACGTCGGTTTGATAGAATATTCAACATGTCGTATAATCAATTCGCTAAAAGAAGAATTTCACCACGCTGTAAGCCTGAGGCCCGCGAAGCTGCTGGCTACAGAGCAAATAACCCGCCACTGCGCTAACACCGATCGGTTAAGCAAATGATCGGTTGAACGATCCAGTGGGTAGACGACAATAGCCTCATCATTTTTTGA
>NZ_SZVX01000034.1:0-14893 GCF_007210685.1 Dickeya sp. ws52 | reverse complement strand
AGGCCGTTGCTTCAATGAGTTAAGTGCACTAAAAAGTACGACGCGCCTCGGGTAATCCCTATGACCCGATAGGGATAGCGGGGGGTGAGAGTAATTATGGGTATGTGCCAAATCCTGTCTGCTGGATCGATCCGCTGGGGTTGGCTGGATGTAGTAGTGCGTCTGGTCAATTACCTAAACTCGGAGGAAAATCTGTCAGTCAGGTAGAAAAAACTCTGTCTGAAAATGGTTTTACTCAAACTAAAGTCAGTAATAGTGCCGCAAAAAACCAAGTATGGAACCATGCCGATGGCTCAGAAGTACGAATCCATCCATATGGTAATCAGTCAATGAATATGAAGAATGGGGATTTAACACCTAAATCAGGTCTAAATGCACATATACATAAAGAAAACCCCTTAGGTAATCAGCTTGATGATTTCGGTAATGTATCGTCAAACCCAGATTTAACTCACATTGGAATTAAGAATCCGTCAAATTATCCGAGTGTAAGAAATAGACCTCACGGGAGTGGAAGATAAAATGAGTTATGAATATCAATTGAGCAGCGCTATTGAACCTGCTGATTTATATAAAAAGGTAAGATCTCTAATAGCCAATTCGGCTGATTACGTAACTATCTTTTCGGACAATAATTCGGCTGGTTTTAAAAATAAAAATTCGGAATCAAATTGGAGTTCAGATATTGATTTATCTTTCTCATCCGACTGTGTTTTTTTAGAAATCCATGCTGGTAATGCTAAAGTTTTATTGAAGTATATAAATGATAGTTTAATTCTCTCTGATGTGCCTCTTGATATTGAAGAGCAATAAAATAATTAGCCGGAAGCGAACTTAACAATCCTTCCGGCTTTATTTTATCTGCTGCTCAGTGGCGGTGATTTAAAGCCCGCCCGGAAAGCGGTTCAGCCAGTACGTGACGGAGTACTCTTCACGCGATACTCAATGCGTGCAGGTCTTGCCACAGTGCGTGGATATCCTGCTCGGTGATCACAATGCAGCTTCAGCGGCTACCCGAGGCGGAATCCGGCTTCCTTCAGCCACTGCCCGGCTATGTTGATGGCAGGCGTATCATGATTGCCTTTAACGGGACAATACCCGACGCGGGTAAAGCGCTCATGCTGCGAGATTTTAAAAACGGCGGTGTCTGGCGTAGAATGCGCGTCAGCCATAGTCAACGCCTAATCAGTTAGTTGTGATTATATTTATTGTCACTGTTAATCAGTCTGCGCAGGTTTATCGCCATGGTCAGAGCCTAAAGGCCATGACAGATTTCGCTGTCGTGACTGCCACCGCATGTTTCTGATCACTTATGTCTACGAAGCGCACAAGCCGGGTGTCAAAGAGCAGCGAAATGGCCTTCAACGGCGTCGGCGTTCGTGATACCGCCAGGCCCCTGAAAATCGGCCTTAACACCTCATCCGGACTTTAAAAACTCTTACCACGACGAATAACGCCATGCTTATCAGGGAAGTCGCCCTCACTCCGAATTCCCTTCCCCACTCGGCGTGCGCTTGAGGTCGTGATACCGCGAAGGCCAGATTTCTTCAGGCCGTTTATTCAACGCGCTGGCGATCAAGCGCTCACCTTTAGGCCAATGCGCACCAGCGTATTTGCCAACGTAGACGAAGCCAGCCCAGCTTCTCTCGAAACCGCCGCCAGCGTTGTTCCCCTCTTCCTTAAACCCGCAATGATATCCGCAGGATGCCAGTCATGTTGCTCCATACACCCTCCTCATTGTTGACGATAAGTCACATCGTAACACGAACCCCGAATTATGACTAATAGTCCGTGGACTTATAAGCACCAAAACAGAATGCTTATGCCATGAAAACATCCGATTCGGTCAAAACCCTGCTGGGACAACGTGTTAAAGCGCTCAGATTGCAGGCGGGGCTATCTCAGGAAGCCTTCGCTGAAAAGTGCGGGCTGGATCGAACTTACATCAGCGGCATTGAGCGAGGGGTGAGAAACCCAACGCTTGAAGTGCTCTATATTCTTGCGACTGGATTGCATACCGATCTCACCACGCTCTTCGTATTCCGCGATCCAACCTGATTTTTGAACCTTATCGATTAAATCGACGAAGTAGCTCATATGTGACTCATCGTCCGTGGTCTGATAAGCAACATGGGATGATGCTTATCGGCATGAAAAATACAAAAGACATCACCGCCCGTTTTGGGCAACGTGTAAAAACGCTTCGCTTACAGGCAGGGCTCTCCCAGGAAGCCTTCGCCGACAAGTGCGGTTTGGATCGCACCTATATCAGCGGCATTGAGAGGGGTGTTAGGAATCCGACTCTGGAAGTGATTGGGGTGATTGCTGACGGGTTGGAGATTCAACTGCAAAGTTTATTTGATTTTTAATAAGTTGCCTGCCGATATTGTCAACAAACAGAATCCGTTCGTAAGTATGGCGCGGGAAACCAGGATTTCCCCGATATTACTGTCAATATTGTCGCCGTATTTTCCAGATTAATTATCTTTTTTATCGCGCTTTCTATTTTCACATACCATTCAAGTGACAAAAATAAAAAACAGTTCAAGAACGAGAAATATAAACTTACAAAAACGGATAATCAGACATCAAGCAAATTTATAGTATCTGCTTTGTTTTATCGTTTATAGTATGATGTTTATGACGTTCAACATTCAGGATAAATGATAATGAGTGAAGCCCTAAAAATATTAAATAACATTCGCACCCTTCGTGCTCAGGCTCGTGAGACCGATCTGCCAACACTGGAAGAAATGCTGGAAAAACTGACCGCCATTGTTGAAGACCGGCGTGAAGAAGAAGCCAGCGCACAGCAACAAAACGCAGAGCGTCAGGCTAAAATTGAAGCCTTACGTGCAAAACTGCTGGAAGATGGTATTGATCCGTCTGAACTGCTCGGCGCTGTTGTTACCAGTAAAACGGCAAAAACCAAACGCACTCCCCGTCCTGCCAAATACAAATATACTGATGAAAACGGCAACGAACAGACGTGGACAGGTCAGGGCCGAACGCCTAAAGCTATCGCTGCTGCGCTGGAAAGTGGTAAAACGCTGGAAACCTTTGCTATCTAACCAAATGACTCCCTGTTGTCTGGCAGACAATGGGGAGCAAGCCAGCTCTACTTGAAACAGAATTGCCATATGCAACGTCTGACACTTTGAGTTTAACTAGATCACAGCCCCGCAGCTTACTGTCCAAAGTCATATTGAACAGGTCCAGATCACGCGTTTTACCTTCCAGTTCAAGCCTGATTCCGATCCCCCAGATGTGAGATATCTGAAGCGGTCTTTTTTGTCCGATGATACGGTCTTTGTTCCACAGTAACATGTTCATACTCGAATCTCCTGCAATGTGGGAGATTTGAGTATGGTTGTCCCTCAAGAGCGAACAGCAGGCATTTCATCTTTGCCCTGCCGCGCGGACATCTGAACTTAGCTTTGACATTGCAGTGTAACAGCTAAAGTGTGGTCATCAGGACTGGCTGGCTTATTTATTAGCGACTGCATGCGGCAGGCCCTTTTTCGCCGGTGCGGCTTTTGACTTGCTGCTGGAGTAAATGAAGAACAGCGCGATACCCAGGCAGACGATGGCACCGAGTCGGCTCATCGAGAACGGAATCGACTCATTGCCCAGCCAGCCGAAGTTATCGATCAGCATACTCATGGTCAGTTGGCCAAAAATGACGGCGACCGTGGCAACTGCAGCCCCAATGCGCTGGACGGCCAGTACCATAATGACGATATACGGCACGCCAAACATTGCGCCCAGTAGCTGCCATTTAGGCACGTCCATCAGGGTCAGGGCGTGTTTGGGTTCGAAGAAAAAGATCAACATCCCCGTAACCAGCGCTCCGATTGAAAATGTCAGGAACGCACTTTTGAATACGCCGACCTTACTGCCCAGTTGGCCGTTGATAGCCGCCTGGATACTCAGCATGGCACCACCGACGACGGCGAGAAGAATCATCATAACAGTCATAATGTTACCTTACCCCTGTGCAACCATAACCAACGCTGCAATGATGAAAATCAGCGCGATGATGCGTTTATTGTCAATTTTCCTGTGCGGCGTGCCAAGCAGGCCGAAGTGGTCAATAATCAGGCTCTTGAAGACCTGGCCTGCCAGGATGCCGATCATGGTCATGGCGATGCCGATTGCCGGCGTTGCCACGGTCAGGATGGTGACGTAAATAGGCCCAAGCACGCCGCCAAGCAGTTGCCAGGAAGGCTGCGCAAAGAACGACGGGCTGTTACGCGGGCTGAAAAACAACATCAGCAGGAAGGTCAGTGCCGCGCCCACGCCAAATACACTGAAGGTGGCCCAGAGATCACCGACTTCCCCACCCAGTGGCCCTAGCAATCCCGCCTCTACGGACAGTCCCATGCCTCCGGCAATTACGATTAAAATCAGTATCAGTTGCATAGCAATCAGTCTCCAGTTGTCTGAGCGGAGAAGATTACGCCTTAACATGGATGAGAAAAATGCCATAATGAGATAAACACTTGTGTAGGATATGCATTAATGAATGAGCCCGGGAACATCAGCATACGCACCCTGCTGATTTTTATAGACGTTTATGAAACGCAGAATTTCTCTGTGGTGGCACGGCGGGAAGGGATATCTGCCTCTCAGGTATCGCGCGTCATCCATCAAATGGAGGATGCGCTCGGGCAGCAGCTCTTTTACCGTAATACCCGGGCGATCATCCCTACGGAAAGCGGCCATCTTTTTATCGGCTATGCGCGGGCCATGACGGGCAGCCTGGAGGAGGCGCGGCGGGAACTCAACGAGAGAACGCTTGAGCCTTCAGGAATGGTCCGCATAAACGCACCGGTGTTCTTTGGACAGCGGCATGTGGCACCCGCGTTAGCCGGTCTAGCGGAGCGATATCCTAGGCTCAGCATTGATCTCACGCTGACCGATGATTACATCGATCCGCACCGGGAACCGGCTGACGTAATTTTCCGGATTGGCGTGCTGACGGACTCCTCATTTCATGCACGTGTGTTTGGCCAGCAGTTCTATCATCTTGCCGCATCACCGGATTACATCCGCCGGCACGGCATACCTGAATCACCTGAAGAGTTCGCACGTCATAAATGCCTGGTCTATCGCGGCTCGTCAGGACCAAACCGCTGGTTGCTGCGCAGGCACGGGGAGGAATGGGTGCACTATCCCGTCTCGCCCCTAATGTCATCCAATAATGCTGAAACGCTGCTGATTGCCGCACTCGGGGGGATGGGGATCGTGCTGTTTCCTGACTGGCTGATTGGAGACCGGCTGAAGAGCGGCGAGCTTGTCGTGCTGCTGCCGGAGCTGGACACGTCCATAAAAACGGAGCCGCAGCACATCGCGGCAATCTACCCGAATGCCCGCCACCCTCCGCTGAACGTTCGGGCGATTATCGATTACTACCTTGACGCGTTCGGCTCACCGCTTTACTGGCAGTCTGAATAAGATATCCTGACTTTATTGCTCGTCTTAAAAACGGCTGGTCGCTGGCAGACACCATACCAACTACGGTGGGAGAGCGAGAGTGTATTATGGCTTCTTATGAAGAGCTTATAGTTTAGATATTCGAAAAGTCCGCTTCACGCCCTGAGGCATTCAACAAGTCTTTTAGGGTATCAGTAAGCCGATTCTCCCTTCAAAAAAGCAGCAAAAACCGACGAGATTGGATAGAATGACAACACAAGTGACAACACATGCAATCTATCGGAGGCTGTCATGGGGACAATACATTTCAGAATTGACGAGGAAACCAAACGTCTGGCCATGAAGGCTGCTGAGCGTCAGCAGGTCAGTCTTACCGAACTGATGCGCCAGCGTGCGGAAGAACTGGCCGAGGAAGAGCGACAGTACCAGCGCCATACCGGTGATGAATGGCTAGAAGCGAAAATTCAGGAAGCCTTCGCCCGTTACGATGCCGGTGAGGTCCAGTTCATCAGCAATGATGAGGCCAGTCAACGTATGGCAGCGCTGAAAGCGCAAGCCGCCCGGGGGGAACTGTGACGGCAACGGTTCGCTGGGAAAGGCAAGCTATCGCTGACCGCGAAGACATTTACCGTTACCTGTACCTGAACGCGGGACTGGAGGTCGCCAATGCCACCGATGACAAATTCGCCGCCGCAGTGGCGTTGCTGGAAACCACCCCGGAAGCGGGCATCAGCATAGGAAAGTCGGGAGAACGGCGGAAACTGGTGCTGGCCCGGCTGCCGTTTATTTTGGTCTATGCGCTGAAACGCCACAGCGGCGACGTACATATCTTGCGACTATTGCATACCGCCCGGGATGTGTCGGCACGCTACCGTTCCAGATAAACGCCCATTCAGGCCCCCTGCTTCGTTCCTCTCGTCCATACCCATTCAGCGCGCACTCCCTTGATTAAAAAACAGCGGTTGATACGGCCTTAACACCAAATCCCGGTTGACGATGATACGAACCGGCAGACCTGGCCGTTCGGTCAGTGTCGGCTGAATATCGAGGTTACGCCGGGTGAGCTCTTGTCCCGCCTGACTGACCGAATCCTGCAAGCTGCCACGTCCGGCAAGGATAATACGATCGCCATGCTGTCGGTTCTCCGGGGCAGCGAGTTCGGCTCCCACCCCCAGTAGCGTGGTCATTGCCGCGCCGGCAATCACACGATCCCAATGCCAGTCCACCTGATCTTCCAGCCCGACGTAACCGGCCGGGTCGGCACCGGCCAGATTATCCAGCGTCAGCGACGACGTATCCGGCAGGATAATGCGGTTCCAGACCACCTGAACCCGACTTTGCCCGTAGCTGACCTGGCTGTTGTATTTCCCTAACAGATGCGACCCTTGCGGGATCAGCAGATAATGCCCGGTCGCCGTGTCGTAGACCGGTTCGGTGACGGTGGCGATCACCGGTCCCGGCAGGTCGGAACGAATACCGGTCACCAGTTGATGCGCGGCACGATAAATCAGGCACCGGGCGTGGCCTGCTGCGCAGCGCCAGTGTCTCGGGGGCCACTTTCTCTGACGGTGCTGGTGTGCCCTCGGCATAGCGTCAGGACGACAGGTCGCGGTTATCCGCGGCGCGCCCGGTATTACCACCCGACAGTTCGCTCCCCATTCGTCCGGACGCTCCGTTCTCCCCCTTCCACACCACTATGGAGGCCAGAGGCATCGGAACCAATGCTGTCGGAGCCAGCTCGTCCAGATCGACAACCGGTGGCCGGTTTCCCATACCGCGACAGCCGGTCAGCGCCAGTATCAGGTAACAGGCAGGACCGTAATACCACCACGTTCTCATGGCTGACCACCTTCCGGCATCGCCAGTTCCCGGCTCCACGACAACCCGTTGATATAAATGCCCGATGGGTTTAACCGTAACTGCTGCTCGGTACGCGGTGTGTGCTGCACAACGGTCAGCATGGCGGTCCAACGTTCAGTCCCCGACGGAGTGCCGTGGACAAAGTGTTGTTCGCTCCAGCGCACTTCAAACGATCGACAACTGGAGCGCACCACACTGGCAATCTGCACCGTGACGGACTCGTTGCCAATACGGCCAAAATGATCTTGGGCGCGGGCATAGGCGTTAAGCACCGCAGCACCCTGATCGGTGGTATGTCAACAACACCGCTTAATGACCGCTTTGCGGTCTTATATCAGTATTGCTGACAAGTTAGCGTGGTTATCTCCCGTCTGGACCGGAACTCTAGTAGATCAGACACTTAGCTTGCCGGAAATGTCTACTGTTAATGCGGTGAAAGCTTGGGTCGCGGAGCTCAGATAGGCATCCTTGCGCCGCATAAGGACGGCTGTACGTTGCAGCCGCTCTGGCTCCAGTGCAATGGCCACCAGATCGTCCTGGGCGAAGGCAGTCTTTGCGGGTAACAACGTCGACAACGATGTCCAGCGAACAATTTCTATCACCGCACCGAGAGCGTTGGCCTCCATCAGCACCTGAGGATTAATTTCATGCTTGCGGAAGTAACGATCGATCTGTTCACGCGTCGCGAAATCCGTACTGAGCAAAACGAGTGACTCGGCGCTCAGAGTCTGCAATTCCACAGATTTTACCTTTGACAGTGGGTGCCTGAGGCTGACCACCAGAGCCAGAGTCTCATCCAGCAATGGGACCGATTCGATATCAGGACTGTTGACGGGCTCAAACGCAATTCCTACATCCAGCTCTCCTGCCAGAAGCAACTCCTCCATACGTTCCTGGGAAATTTCCTGCACGCTGAGAGTAATCTTTGGATATTGGTCGTGGAATGCCTCGACCACCGGTCCCACCAGATAGGTCGTGAAGGTAGGCGTCACGGCCACGCGCAGTGATCCACGGCTGAGGTTGCTCACATCATGAATGGCGCGTGTAGCTTCCCGCAGCTCCTGAGAAGCGCGACGGGCATACTGAAGATAAACCTCTCCGGCATCAGTCAGACGTGTCGTGCGTCCTGAACGGTCAAACAACTGAGCACCAAGGCTTTCTTCCAGTAACTTTACCTGCTGTGAAAGAGCGGGTTGGGATACGTGCAGCGCCGCTGCAGCTTTCGTGAAACTGAGATTTTCCGCAACCGCAAGAAAATACTGAATGTGCCGAGCGAGCATTCCCCACTCCATTAGATTATCTAATGGATTTTATAATAAATGAGACTTTTACCTTATGCAATGCGTTGCTTAATATTCGCCCCACACCCAGCGACATTGAGACAGCCCCCATGAAAGAGATCATTGACGGCTTTCTAAAGTTCCAGAAAGACGCTTTTCCCGAGCGGATCAAACTGTTCAGGGACCTTGCCACCCAACAGAATCCGAGAGCGTTATTCATTTCCTGCTCTGATAGCCGACTGGTTCCGGAGCTGGTCACTCAACGCGAGCCCGGCGACCTGTTCGTGATCCGCAACGCCGGCAATATTGTGCCGTCGTATGGCCCGGAGCCTGGCGGTGTTTCCGCGTCCGTCGAATACGCTGTCGCCGCACTTAAAGTGGCCGACATCGTGATCTGTGGCCATTCCGACTGCGGGGCAATGACGGCCATCGCCACCTGCAAGTGTCTGGATCATATGCCCGCCGTTGCCAACTGGCTGCTATATGCTGACTCGGCCAGAGTCGTGAACGAATCCCGACCTCATCCGGATCAGCCAGCCAAAGTCGCGGCTATGGTGCGCGAAAACGTCATCGCTCAGTTGGCTAACATCCAGACTCACCCATCCGTTCGCCTGGCGCTTGAAGAAGGCCGGGTAACTCTGCACGGCTGGCTCTATGACATTGGGAGTGGTTGCATTGATGCTTTTGATGGCACAACCCGCGCCTTCGTGTCCCTTGCTGAAAATCCAGAAGTTAACGCCGTTTCCTCGCAAGCCAGGCATGTTGCCTGAACCCCTTACTTACCAGGAGAAAAGACCATGATCCAGATTCAAGTCACTCAGGCCGCACGTCAGGCACTCACCGAAACCATTATTCTGGCTAAGGCACGCAAGGAACTCTCCTTCTCCGAAATCGTTGACGGCACAGGTTTGTCAGAAGCCTTCGTTACTGCAGCCCTGCTTGGTCAGCATCCGTTGCCTGCCGACGCAGCAGTCGTTGTCGGCAAGAAGCTCGATCTGAATGCTGATGACGTTAAACTGTTGCAGTCAGTACCCGTCCGCGGCAGCTTTACCGATGGCATCCCGACCGATCCGACAATCTACCGTTTCTACGAGATGATGTCGGTTTACGGGCCTACTCTTAAGGCTCTGGTTCATGAGAAATTTGGCGACGGCATTATCAGCGCCATTAACTTCAAACTGGATATCAAGAAAGTTGATGATCCGGATGGTGGCCATCGTGCGGTGATCACCCTGGATGGCAAGTACCTGCCGACCAAACCTTTCTGATTCTCTCAGAATTCAGCCCGGCGACTGAAAAGCCGGGCCGCCTACGTTTTCAGTCGCGGTGTGTTCCGTCTCTTTTCGTTTAACACCTGATAGTCGCGGCGTCAGCATCGGCACGGTGCCGGATAGCGTTAATACCCGATTTGTCACCGTCCCCCAACTGAACCTCCGTCAAAACTCACCGGGAGTCAGGCCCATAACTGCACGAAACGCAGCGGAAAATGCGGCCGGTGATGAAAAACCAAGCTGCCAGGCAATCTGTTTTACAGGTACGTTTTCAGAAAGAAGATCCAGTGATGCGTATATTCTTGCGCGCTGCTTCCATGTCCGGAAGCTGAACCCCGTATCACGTGAAAACAGGCGGGAGAAAGACCTTTCCGACATGTTTGCTATGTCAGCCATATCGGTTAACGAGGTTCCCCAGCGATGGCTGGACATCAGCTCTCCTATAGCACGGAATAATCGGTCATCCTGCGGCATCGGTAGTTCTGCGGGTACGGATGGTGCCTCACCGATAATTTCCAGAAGTAAAAGCGCCATTTTTCGCTTCGTCAGCGTGTGGTAATCATTTATAAACAGGCCAGCTATTAATTCCTTTACCAGCGGAACCACGTCGATCACATGTACCCGGTCATTCTTTGCGAAATGTGCGCACTCAGAAATCAGGCTACCGCTGAAGTAAACTGCACGCAGTTCCGTACGCGACAGAAGTCTGTATGAGTGCTCCATCAACGGCGGCAGCCAGGGCGCCCGTTGAGGGGGAATAACCCATCGCCTGCCCGCGGCCTCAACCAGCAGAACGCCACTGCTAGCGTATAAAAGTTGCCCTTCCAGGTGATAATGAGGGGGATCGTCTTCCCCACGCCGGTAGGAAATAGCGGTCGCCGACCAGCCTGTTGAGTCATCGTGCCTTGGCGCTTTATCGATGCTTACTGACATTTCAGAATCAAACCTCACGTCTATCATGTCCCGACTGGCGTTACCCGACCGGTATTTCGCAGGGGGGATGTGCGCCTGACTTATTACTTATCAAGATTCTGAAGGATATAAGCCTATGCGAGTACATTTTATTGTGCATGAACACTTTGAAGCACCCGGCGTGTTTGAAACCTGGGCCATGATTCGTGGCCATGAGGTAACCTTCTCTCGCGTTTATGCGGGTCAGACACTTCCTGAAGATGCACGGAATATCGATCTGCTGGTAGTCATGGGGGGGCCGCAGGATCCGTCCGTCACGCCTGATGAATGTGCACATTTTGACTCAATAGCTGAACAGGCACTTATTGCCTCTGCAGTACATCTGGGGAAGGCCGTCATCGGCGTCTGCCTGGGCGCCCAGCTGATTGGGGAAGCCCTGGGCGCACGCTTCGCGCACAGCCCGGAAAAAGAGATCGGCAAGTTTCCAGTTTTTATGACCGCAGAAAGCGAACGGAACCCGCTGTTTTCTCACTTCGGTAATAAGCTCGACGTCGGGCACTGGCATAACGACATGCCGGGACTTACGCCCGCGGCGGAGATCATCGCCTACAGCGAAGGTTGCCCACGACAGATAGTTGCTTATTCTGAGCTGGTCTACGGGTTTCAGTGCCATATGGAACTTACACCGTCCCTTGTCGAATTGCTGATCGCGCATTCCGACAGGGATTTACGTCGGGCCGCAGAATATCGATTCGTTCAGACACCGGAAGAATTACGGAGCCACGACTACAGCGAAATGAACAGAGCATTATTCACTTTTCTCGACAAACTCGAGTCACGCTTCCGCCAGACAGGTATATGACTTCGTTACCTGCAGCGGAACGACATGCCGCGCCATTGACCGTTTATCGTTATTACTGAGTAGAAAAAAGCCCCCGATAAGTAACAGGTTGCACGCTTAACGGGGGGGAAGTATGTAAATACTCAATAGTCCGGTTCCAAAAAATTTCCGCGCTAACCCGGACAACGGACAGAGGGCAAAAACGACCGGCCGATGAAACCGACCGGCTAGCTGGCAGTTACTTCAGGTGTTCTTTCAGTTCATAGGCGGCCTGACCAAGTGCGGTCCGCACGGCAGGCACGTCGCTCAGCGCGTTCAGCAGACCGAAATCATGAATTAACCCGTTGTAGCGGGTAACCGTCACGTTGACGCCAGCGGCATCAAGCTTGCGGCCAAAAGCCTCGCCTTCGTCGCGCAGTACGTCAAGTTCGGCAGTCTGAATCAGAGTGGGCGGCAGTCCCTTCAGTTGTTCAGGCGTTGCCCGCAGCGGCGACGCCAGGATGTTATTACGATCGCCTTCTTTAGTGGTG
The DNA here is from genome assembly GCF_007210685.1 of Dickeya sp. ws52. Lineage (NCBI taxonomy): Bacteria > Pseudomonadati > Pseudomonadota > Gammaproteobacteria > Enterobacterales > Pectobacteriaceae > Dickeya > Dickeya sp. ws52. The sequence goes on along the minus strand of NZ_SZVX01000034.1, from coordinate 2,763 downwards.
TATGCATCCCAGAACCACTTCATCATATTACGCGACAGGAAGTACCCGTTCTCATACTGGTTATAAGAACCAGTATTGAAGTTCGCGTCAGTCACGGGCCAGAGCATGACCTCATAGCGGATGGCCGGCGCTTTATGTTGCTTGGCCTGGAGCGCTACGGCAGCAACCATGTTACCGCCGACGCTGTTACCTACCAGCGCCAGGCGACTGCCGTCAACGCCAATCTCGCTACCGTGCTCGGCAACCCAGCGGGTTGCTGCATAGGCCTGATTAATCGCAACCGGGAAATGCGCTTCCGGCGATGGTGTATAGTCGACAAAGACGGCCGCTGCACCGGACTCGGTGACCAGATCACGGACGAGTCGTTCATGTGTTGCAAAGTCGCCCAGTATCCAGCCACCGCCATGGAAGAACATGAAAACTGGCAGGGTTCCCTGTGCGTTATTCGGTTTCACAATGTGAAGTTTGATGGAGCCGCCTTCAACGTTGATTGTTTTTTCAGTGACGTTTGCAACAGGCAGTTTGGCACCCTTCTGAGCGTTGATCAGCACCTGCCGTGCGTCCCGTGGAGACAGCTGTTCAATAGGCTTCCCCCCGGCGCCGTTCAGGGCACTGAGAAATTCCTGCACGTGACGCTCTGGCTGTGAAGCATCGGCAAAGCTGTTGACTGAGACGGCCGCCATTGCGGCAGTCAGCAACATAGATTTAATATTCATAATACGGCCTCATTAATATCGCTTATTATTAAATAGTGTGCTATTAAAATAGATAAAGTACATCGCCCGTACTTGATCCTGAAAAACCACGCACTGAGAAAACTTAAGAGCCCCCCGCCCCAACCAGCTTGCTTTTTTCATCAACTGGCTGAGTAAAGCCCCGACCAGGACAGTAGTCGCGGGCGTTACGCGGGGTAACTCAATGAATTACAGACCCAGGTCAGACAGGCTTGGATGATCGTCAGGACGACGCCCCAGAGGCCAGTGGAACTTGCGCTCACTTTCTTTAATCGGCATGTCATTGATACATGCGTAGCGGTGATGCATCAGCCCGTCTTCACCAAATTCCCAGTTTTCGTTCCCGTAAGAACGGAACCAGTTACCGGAGTCATCGCGCCACTCGTAAGCGTACCGGACAGCAATGCGGTCACCGTCAAAGGCCCACAGTTCCTTGATAAGACGGTACTCCAGCTCTTTTTTCCACTTGCGCTCGAGGAAACCCCGGGCCTCTTCGCGATTATTGGCAAACTCTGCGCGGTTACGCCACTTGGTGTCCAGAGAGTAAGCGAGCGACACTTTATCGGCATCGCGGGTGTTCCAGCCATCTTCGGCAAGTCTTACCTTTTCAATCGCTGACTCGCGGGTGAACGGCGGCAGTGGCGGACGGATTTGTGAATCGGACATGGTGGTGCCTCCAGGATAATTGGATACTTCAGTGAGTGTTTCATCTTTGGAACTCAGAGCCCTGCTACGGGATCTGTTTCAGTAACAGCTGAGCGACATCTCTTGCATCATCGGCGGCGCTGTAATCGCCCATGACGCGCGACATAGTGATGGCGCCTTCAATCAATATCAGTAGCTGCCGGGCCAGAGGTAACGCCTGCGCTGTATTCAGTTGGCCGGTAAGCTCAAGCACGTAGTCCAGCAGCTTCTGTTTGTGCACGCTGGCTATCTGACGAACCGGATCAGAAGGATCCCCCACTTCGCCTGCCGTGTTGATAAACGCGCACCCGCGATATCCCTCCGACTCGAACCAGCCTTTAAGCACGGTGAACATATTCAGGATGCGATCCCGCGGCGTATCCGCTTTGTCACATTCGGTCCTGAACCATTCCATCCAGCGCACATCACGCGCATTCAGCGCTGCGGCGGCTACCTCGTCCTTGTTCGCGAAATGGTGATAAATACTTTTCCGTGCCACGCCTGAAGTCTTCACCAGGAGGTCCATGCCGGTCGCATGAATACCGTTCTGGTAGATGAGTTCTTCTGCGGTTGCGAGAATTTTCTCCCGCGTGTTTGTCGTGTTTCTGTTCATGAGATAATGGTAGAACGATCGTTCTACCTCCGTCAAGTGTTAGTCGATAATCTTTTTTGCGTACCGTCAGGATGCATTTATAAAATTGTTAAGAATCAATAACAAAATGCTGTCTGGGCAAAAAAATTGTATAACGCTGTAGCGTGCAGGAACGAAAACCCGATGTCCGGCGGGGCGTTCCGTACGTTCTCAGTGTGAAGGATGGAGGCTGCATTCGGGAGGGGCAGGTCAAAAAAATCTGTAAAAATCATACGGTCTGTACGGCTGAAAACCGGGTGAGCTTAAGCGGCACCCGGATCCGGACGCCGTCAGCCCTTTTTCTACAGGCGGAGTGACTCCCAAGCGCAACCGGAGTGACGGCCTGCTCCGACAGCACCTGTGCACATCATGCGTCATACCGTTATCAGGCGTTAATAGAAAACAATCAGGTGGCCAATACAGGCAGTATTATCGTCCCTCTCGTCAAACACCACGACCCTGCCACTGGACGACTACCGGAACTATTGACGCACATTGATGAGTACCAGCAAGGACGAGAATTAACTCAGCTGATGGCTGAAAACTCGGGAATTTCAAAAAGTGTTTGGAACTAAAATGGTTGTGCTTAGAAATGCATACTGCAAGTATAAAACATCAGAAAAATAAAGAAAAACATTTATACCCGTCATACTTCAAGTTGCAGGTGCGTTGGCTGCGTTCGTTCACCCGAATCACTTACCTGAGTAAGCTCAT
>NZ_SZVX01000033.1:0-25319 GCF_007210685.1 Dickeya sp. ws52 | reverse complement strand
CGACGGTCTGCGTTTCGCAATCCGTGAAGGCGGCCGTACTGTAGGCGCCGGCGTGGTTGCCAAAGTTATCGCTTAATATCGATAGCCGATGTAAAAATGAAAAGGGTACTTCGGTACCCTTTTTTATTACCTGACAGATAAATTGAAATAAAAACCATTCTTATTTACAATGCGGCAAGTTGATTAAAAAATGAGTTGCCCGCATATGTATGTCTGCTTGTGCAATGCCGTTTCCGATAAAGTCATCCGGCAGGTTGTGCGTCAGCACCAACCGCAGTCATTGAAACAGCTGAAGCAATTTGTGCCGATTGGAACATCGTGCGGTAAGTGCATCCGCCAGGCCAGGCTAATTCTGGAGGAAGAAACAGCAAAAAATGCTGAATTGCATCAAGTCGCGTAAGTGATAAAAGCATTCTTTTTGACTCTGTGGTGGCCGCTTCTACACTTTTTAATACTGGAGCGGAGGAACAAAGTCATGAAAGGTGATAAAAAAGTCATTACACATCTGAATAAACTGTTGGGCAACGAGTTGGTTGCAATCAACCAGTATTTTCTTCATGCCCGCATGTTTAAAAACTGGGGGCTCAAACGTCTTAACGATCATGAGTATCATGAGTCGATTGACGAAATGAAACATGCGGATCGTTACATTGAGCGAATCCTGTTTCTGGAAGGTGTCCCTAACCTGCAAGATCTTGGCAAACTCAATATCGGTGAAGACGTAGAAGAGATGCTGCGTTCTGATCTTGCATTGGAACTTGAAGGCGCGAAAGATTTGCGTGAAGCGATCGCCTATGCTGATTCCGTGAGGGATTATGTCAGCCGCGATCTGATGATTGACGTACTTGCCGACGAAGAAGAGCACATCGACTGGCTGGAAACCGAACTTGAGCTGATTGCTCGTCTGGGTATTCAAAACTACCTGCAAACGCAATTAAAAGAAGAATGATTTTTTCCACCCGACAGTTGTTGTGAGACGGTTACTATTCAGCGGCCATCTGGTGAATAAAACATCAATTTGAACTTTCGATTGCTTCCTGAGCACATTTGCGTATAATGCGCGGGCTTACCTGAAATGGTAGGCCCGATTCGTATGAATCCGAAGGCTGGTACCCGATACCCGCCGAACAATACTCCCGATATGGGGGTTATGTACCGAACGATTACACTCTCCCATCAATCGTAATGGGTACGAGTAGTAATTATTTTCGTTTATAAAATAATTGGAGCTCTGGTCTCATGCAGAACCAAAGAATCCGTATCCGCCTGAAAGCGTTTGATCATCGTCTGATCGATCAATCAACTGCGGAAATCGTCGAGACTGCCAAGCGCACTGGTGCGCAGGTCCGTGGTCCGATCCCGCTGCCGACCCGCAAAGAGCGCTTTACCGTTCTGATCTCCCCGCACGTTAACAAAGACGCGCGTGATCAGTACGAGATTCGCACTCACAAGCGTCTGGTTGACATCGTTGAGCCAACCGAGAAAACCGTTGATGCTCTGATGCGTCTGGATCTGGCTGCCGGTGTAGACGTGCAGATCAGCCTGGGTTAATCAGGTCATTGAGCGATTGAGAGGTTGAAACAATGATTGGTTTAGTCGGTAAAAAAGTGGGTATGACCCGCATCTTCACTGAAGAAGGCGTTTCTATCCCCGTAACCGTAATCGAAATTGAAGCAAACCGCGTGACTCAGGTTAAAACCCTGGAGAACGACGGATACCGTGCTGTCCAGGTCACCGCCGGCGCTAAAAAAGCTAACCGTGTAACCAAGCCTGAAGCAGGTCACTTCGCTAAAGCTGGCGTAGAAGCTGGCCGCGTTCTGCGTGAATTCCGTCTGGCTGACAGCGAAGAATTCGCTGTAGGACAAGACATTAGCGTTGAAATTTTCGCTGACGTTAAGAAAGTAGACGTTACCGGTACTTCTAAAGGTAAAGGCTTTGCCGGTACCGTTAAGCGCTGGAACTTCCGCACTCAGGACGCTACCCACGGTAACTCCTTGTCTCACCGTGTTCCGGGTTCTATCGGTCAGAACCAGACTCCGGGCAAAGTGTTCAAAGGCAAGAAAATGGCAGGCCAGCTGGGTAACGAACGTGTAACCGTTCAGAGCCTGGACGTAGTACGTGTTGACGCTGAGCGCAACCTGCTGCTGGTTAAAGGTGCAGTCCCGGGTGCAACCGGTAGCGACCTGATCGTTAAACCGGCTGTGAAGGCGTGAGGAGATAGCAATGGAATTAGTATTGAAAGACGCGCAAAGCGCGCTGACTGTTTCCGAAACTACCTTCGGTCGTGATTTCAACGAAGCGCTGGTTCACCAGGTTGTTGTTGCTTATGCAGCAGGTGCCCGTCAAGGTACTCGCGCTCAGAAGACCCGTGCTGAAGTAACTGGTTCCGGTAAAAAACCGTGGCGTCAGAAAGGCACCGGCCGTGCGCGTTCTGGTTCTATCAAGAGCCCGATTTGGCGTTCCGGTGGCGTGACTTTCGCAGCCAAACCGCAGGATCACAGCCAGAAAGTAAACAAAAAGATGTACCGCGGCGCGCTGAAAAGCATCCTGTCCGAACTGGTACGTCAAGACCGTCTGATCGTTGTCGAGAAGTTCTCTGTTGAAGCGCCGAAAACCAAGTTGCTGGCTCAGAAACTGAAAGAACTGGCGCTGGATGACGTGCTGATCATCACCGGCGAACTGGACGAGAACCTGTTCCTGGCCGCTCGCAACCTGTACAAGGTTGACGTACGCGACGTGGCAGGCATCGATCCGGTAAGCCTGATCGCCTTCGACAAAGTGGTTATGACTGCTGATGCTGTTAAGCAAGTTGAGGAGATGCTGGCATGATTCGTGAAGAACGTCTGCTGAAAGTATTGCGCGCGCCGCACGTTTCTGAAAAAGCGTCTACTGCGATGGAAAAGAACAACACCATCGTGCTCAAAGTTGCTAAAGACGCGACTAAAGCAGAAATCAAAGCTGCTGTGCAGAAACTGTTTGAAGTCGAAGTCAATGACGTCCGCACCCTGATTGTTAAAGGGAAAGTAAAACGTCACGGACAGCGTATCGGTCGTCGTAGCGACTGGAAAAAAGCTTACGTCACCCTGAAAGAAGGCCAGAATCTGGACTTCATCGGCGGCGCAGAGTAAGTCGGAGGAGTAATACAATGGCAGTTGTTAAATGTAAACCGACATCTCCGGGTCGTCGCCACGTTGTTAAAGTGGTTAACCCTGAGCTGCACAAGGGCAAACCGTTTGCTCCGTTGCTGGAAAAAAACAGCAAATCCGGTGGTCGTAACAACAATGGTCGCATCACCACTCGTCACATCGGTGGTGGTCACAAACAGCAGTACCGTATTGTTGACTTCAAACGCAACAAAGACGGTATTCCTGCTGTAGTTGAGCGTCTGGAGTACGATCCGAACCGTTCCGCGAACATCGCGCTGGTTCTGTACAAAGACGGCGAACGCCGTTACATCCTGGCGCCGAAAGGCCTGAAAGCAGGTGACCAGATTCAGTCTGGTGTTGATGCTGCAATCAAAACCGGTAACACCCTGCCGATGCGTAACATCCCGGTCGGTTCAACGGTTCACAACGTAGAAATGAAACCGGGTAAAGGCGGCCAGTTGGCTCGCTCTGCCGGTGCTTACGTTCAGATCGTTGCTCGTGAAGGTGCTTACGTTACCCTGCGTCTGCGCTCTGGCGAAATGCGTAAAGTCGAATCCGACTGCCGCGCAACGCTGGGCGAAGTCGGCAATGCCGAGCATATGCTGCGCGTTCTGGGTAAAGCAGGTGCTGCACGCTGGCGTGGTGTTCGTCCGACCGTTCGCGGTACGGCAATGAACCCGGTTGACCACCCGCACGGTGGTGGTGAAGGTCGTAACTTTGGTAAGCACCCGGTTACTCCGTGGGGCGTTCAGACCAAAGGTAAGAAGACCCGCAGCAACAAGCGTACTGATAAATTCATCGTACGTCGCCGTACTAAATAATTTTAGAGGATAAACCATGCCACGTTCTCTCAAGAAAGGTCCATTTATTGACCTGCACTTGCTGAAGAAGGTAGAGAAAGCGGTGGAAAGCGGTGACAAGAAGCCCCTGCGCACCTGGTCCCGTCGTTCAACGATCTTTCCAAACATGATCGGTTTGACCATCGCTGTCCATAATGGTCGTCAGCACGTTCCGGTATTCATCTCTGATGAGATGGTCGGCCACAAGCTGGGTGAATTTGCGCCGACTCGTACTTACCGCGGCCACGCGGCTGATAAAAAAGCCAAGAAGAAATAAGGTAGGAGGAAGAGATGGAAACTATCGCTAAACATCGCCATGCTCGTTCTTCTGCTCAGAAGGTTCGCCTGGTGGCTGACCTGATTCGCGGTAAGAAAGTGTCGCAAGCTCTGGAAATTCTGACCTATACCAACAAGAAAGCTGCTGGTCTGGTCAAAAAAGTACTGGAGTCTGCCATTGCTAACGCAGAACACAACGATGGCGCTGACATTGACGATCTGAAAGTCACGAAAATTTTCGTAGACGAAGGCCCGAGCATGAAACGCATTATGCCGCGTGCTAAAGGTCGTGCGGATCGCATCCTGAAGCGTACCAGCCACATCACTGTGGTTGTGTCCGATCGCTGAGACTCTGGAGACTAGCAATGGGTCAGAAAGTACATCCTAATGGTATTCGCCTGGGTATTGTCAAAACTTGGAACTCTACCTGGTATGCAAATACCAAAGAATTCGCTGACAACCTGGACAGCGATTTTAAAGTTCGCCAGTACCTGAACAAGGAACTGGAGAAAGCCTCCGTTTCTCGCATCGTTATCGAGCGTCCGGCTAAAAGCATTCGTGTGACCATTCACACTGCTCGCCCGGGTATCGTTATCGGCAAGAAAGGTGAAGACGTTGAAAAACTGCGTAAGGGCGTAGCGGATATCGCTGGCGTTCCGGCGCAGATCAACATCGCTGAAGTTCGTAAGCCTGAACTGGACGCAAAACTGGTTGCCGACAGCATCACTTCTCAGCTGGAACGTCGTGTTATGTTCCGTCGCGCGATGAAGCGTGCTGTTCAGAACGCCATGCGTCTGGGCGCTAAAGGTATCAAAGTTGAAGTTAGCGGCCGTCTGGGCGGCGCCGAAATCGCACGTACCGAATGGTACCGCGAAGGTCGTGTTCCGTTGCACACACTGCGTGCTGACATTGACTACAACACCTCCGAAGCGCACACCACTTACGGTGTCATCGGTGTGAAAGTGTGGATCTTCAAAGGTGAGATCCTGGGTGGTATGGCTGCCGTTGAACAACCGGAAAAACCGGCTGCTCAACCGAAAAAGCAGCAGCGTAAAGGCCGCAAGTAAGGAGAGTCGCTGAATGTTACAACCAAAGCGTACAAAATTCCGTAAAGTGCACAAAGGCCGCAACCGTGGTCTGGCTGCAGGTACGGATGTGAGCTTCGGCACTTTCGGTCTGAAAGCTGTTGGCCGCGGTCGCCTGACTGCTCGTCAAATCGAAGCTGCTCGTCGTGCTATGACTCGTGCTGTTAAGCGTCAAGGTAAGATCTGGATCCGTGTATTCCCGGACAAACCGATCACCGAGAAACCGCTTGAAGTGCGTATGGGTAAAGGTAAAGGTAACGTGGAGTATTGGGTTGCCTTGATTCAGCCAGGTAAAGTCCTGTACGAAATGGACGGGGTGCCGGAAGAGTTAGCCCGCGAGGCATTCGAACTGGCAGCAGCGAAACTGCCGATCAAAACCACCTTTGTAACTAAGACGGTGATGTAATGAAAGCAAAAGAGCTGCGTGAAAAGAGCGTTGAAGAGCTGAATACCGAACTGCTCGGACTGCTGCGTGAACAGTTCAATCTGCGCATGCAGGCTGCCAGTGGTCAGCTGCAACAAACTCACCTGTTGAAGCAAGTGCGTCGTAATGTCGCACGCGTTAAGACTTTACTGACTGAGAAGGCGGGTGCGTAATGACCGATAAAATCCGTACTCTGCAAGGTCGTGTCGTTAGTGACAAAATGCAGAAATCTGCTGTTGTTGCTATTGAGCGTTTCGTGAAACACCCGATCTACGGTAAATTCATCAAACGCACGACCAAGCTGCACGTGCATGACGAGAACAACGAATGTGGAATTGGCGACGTGGTTGAAATCCGCGAATGCCGTCCGCTGTCCAAGACCAAATCCTGGACCTTGGTTCGCGTTGTAGAGAAAGCGATTCTGTAATAGAGTATCGCTCTTCTCTTGATAATAAACGGCTCTGCAAAGGGCCGTTTATTTTTTCTACCCACAGTCGATAAGTGGTGTTATAATGCTGCGCCCTCGATTCTGGGGTATTAATGACCCGCAAGGGTTCGAAAAGTAGTAGTTGACATTAGCGGAGCACTAAACATGATCCAAGAACAGACTATGCTGAATGTGGCCGATAACTCCGGTGCACGTCGCGTAATGTGTATCAAGGTTCTGGGTGGCTCGCACCGTCGCTACGCAGGCGTCGGCGACATCATCAAAATTACCATTAAGGAAGCAATTCCCCGCGGTAAGGTGAAAAAAGGCGATGTACTGAAGGCGGTAGTGGTGCGCACCAAGAAGGGTGTTCGTCGCCCTGACGGTTCTGTCGTTCGCTTCGATGGTAATGCATGCGTTATTCTGAACAATAACAGCGAGCAACCTATCGGTACGCGTATTTTTGGGCCGGTAACTCGTGAACTGCGTACTGAAAAGTTCATGAAAATTATCTCTCTGGCACCAGAAGTACTCTAAGGAGCGAATCATGGCAGCGAAAATCCGTCGTGATGACGAAGTTATCGTGCTGACCGGCAAAGATAAAGGTAAGCGCGGTAAGGTTAAGAACGTCCTGACTTCTGGTAAGGTCGTTGTTGAAGGTATCAACCTGGTTAAAAAACATCAGAAGCCGGTTCCGGCGCTGAATCAACCAGGCGGCATCGTTGAAAAAGAAGCTGCTATCCAGGTTTCTAACGTTGCAATCTTCAATGCGGCCACCGGCAAGGCGGATCGTGTAGGCTTTAGATTCGAAGACGGCAAAAAAGTCCGTTTCTTCAAGTCTAACAGCGAAACTATCAAGTAATTTGGAGTAGTACGATGGCGAAACTGCATGATTACTACAAAGACGAAGTGGTTAGCAAACTGATGACTCAGTTCAGCTACAATTCTGTCATGCAAGTCCCTCGGGTCGAGAAGATCACCCTGAACATGGGTGTTGGTGAAGCGATCGCTGACAAGAAGCTGCTGGATAACGCCGCAGCTGATTTGACAGCTATCTCCGGTCAAAAACCGTTGATCACCAAAGCACGCAAATCTGTTGCAGGCTTCAAAATCCGCCAGGGCTATCCGATCGGCTGTAAAGTAACTCTGCGTGGCGAACGCATGTGGGAGTTCTTTGAGCGTCTGATTACCATTGCTGTACCGCGTATCCGCGACTTCCGCGGTCTGTCTTCGAAATCATTCGATGGACGTGGTAACTACAGCATGGGTGTGCGTGAGCAGATCATCTTCCCGGAAATCGACTATGACAAGGTCGATCGCGTTCGTGGTTTGGACATTACCATTACCACCACTGCGAAATCCGATGATGAAGGCCGTGCGCTGTTGGCCGCCTTTAACTTCCCGTTCCGCAAGTAAGGTAGGGTTACTAATGGCTAAGCAATCCATGAAAGCACGCGAAGTTAAACGCGTGAAATTAGCTGATAAATTCTTCGCCAAGCGCGTTGAGCTGAAAGCTATCATCTCCAATGTGAACTCATCCGACGAAGATCGTTGGGATGCTGTTCTCAAGCTGCAGACTCTGCCGCGTGATTCCAGCCCGTCCCGTCAGCGTAACCGCTGCCGCCAGACAGGTCGTCCGCACGCTTTCCTGCGGAAGTTCGGGTTGAGCCGTATCAAGGTCCGTGAAGCCGCCATGCGCGGTGAAATTCCGGGTCTGAAAAAGGCTAGCTGGTAATTGTCACCAATTGAATCACGGGAGTAAAGACAGATGAGCATGCAAGATCCGATCGCGGATATGCTGACCCGTATCCGTAACGGTCAGGCCGCGAACAAAGTTGCGGTCACCATGCCTTCCTCCAAGCTGAAAGTGGCAATTGCCAACGTGCTGAAGGAAGAAGGTTTTATTGAAGATTTTAAAGTTGAAGGCGACACCAAGCCTGAACTGGAACTGACTCTTAAGTATTTCCAGGGTAAGGCTGTTGTAGAAAGCATTCAGCGTATCAGCCGTCCTGGTCTGCGCATCTATAAACGCAAAGATGAGCTGCCGAAAGTTATGGCCGGTTTAGGTATCGCAGTTGTTTCTACCTCTAAAGGTGTGATGACTGATCGTGCAGCTCGCCAGGCTGGTCTTGGTGGCGAGATTATCTGCTACGTAGCTTAATCGGGAGGGAAGAATGTCTCGTGTTGCAAAAGCACCCGTCGTCATTCCTGCCGGCGTAGAGGTAAAACTCAACGGTCAGGATATTTCGATCAAGGGTAAAAACGGCGAGTTGGTTCGTGAAATCAATGCCGCTGTCGAAGTTAAACAAGCTGATAACGTGCTGACTTTCGCCCCGCGCGAAGGTTTTACCGATGGCTGGGCTCAGGCCGGTACTACCCGCGCTCTGTTGAACAGCATGGTTATCGGTGTTACCGAAGGCTTCACCAAAAAGCTGCAATTGGTAGGTGTAGGTTATCGTGCAGCCGTGAAAGGTAATGTGGTGAATTTGGCCCTGGGCTTCTCTCACCCGATCGATCACGAACTGCCTGCAGGCATTACTGCCGAATGTCCGTCTCAGACTGAAATCGTACTGAAAGGTGCGGATAAACAGCTGATCGGTCAGGTAGCGGCTGACCTGCGTGCTTACCGTCGTCCTGAGCCTTACAAAGGCAAAGGTGTCCGTTACGCCGATGAAGTCGTGCGTACCAAAGAGGCTAAGAAGAAGTAAGGTAACACTATGGATAAGAAATCAGCTCGTATCCGTCGTGCAACCCGCGCACGTCGCAAAATCCGTGAATTGGGTGCGACTCGTCTGGTGGTACATCGTACCCCCCGCCATATTTATGCGCAGGTTATCGCACCGAACGGTTCTGAAGTCCTGGTAGCCGCTTCTACTGTAGAAAAAGCTATCGCTGAGCAACTGAAGTATACCGGTAACAAAGACGCAGCCGCAGCTGTTGGTAAAGCTGTTGCTGAACGCGCTCTGGAAAAAGGCATCAAGGGTGTGGCCTTTGACCGTTCCGGGTTCCAATATCATGGTCGAGTCCAGGCACTGGCAGATGCTGCCCGTGAAGCTGGCCTTCAGTTCTAAGGTAGAGGTGTAAGATGGCTCACATCGAAAAACAAGCTGGCGAACTGCAGGAAAAGCTGATCGCGGTAAATCGCGTATCTAAAACCGTTAAGGGTGGTCGTATTTTCTCCTTCACAGCACTGACTGTGGTAGGTGATGGTAACGGTCGCGTAGGTTTTGGTTACGGTAAAGCACGCGAAGTTCCGGCAGCGATCCAGAAAGCGATGGAAAAAGCCCGTCGCAATATGATGAATGTCGCGCTGAACAACGGCACTCTGCAGCACCCGGTTAAAGGTGCGCACACAGGTTCTCGTGTGTTCATGCAGCCAGCTTCCGAAGGTACCGGTATCATCGCCGGTGGTGCAATGCGCGCCGTTCTGGAAGTTGCAGGGGTTCACAACGTATTGGCTAAAGCCTATGGTTCCACAAACCCGATTAACGTGGTTCGTGCAACTATCGATGGCCTGGCTAACATGAAGTCCCCGGAAATGGTCGCTGCCAAGCGTGGTAAATCCGTTGAAGACATTCTGGGGTAATTGACCATGGCAAAGACTATTAAAATTACTCAAACCCGTAGTGCAATCGGTCGTCTGCCGAAACACAAGGCAACGCTGCTTGGCCTGGGTCTGCGTCGTATTGGTCACACCGTTGAGCGCGAGGATACTCCTGCTGTTCGCGGTATGGTCAACGCGGTTTCCTACATGGTTAAAGTGGAGGAGTAACAGATGCGTTTGAATACTCTGTCTCCGGCCGAAGGCTCTAAACACGCGCCGAAGCGCTTAGGTCGCGGTATTGGTTCCGGCCTCGGTAAGACTGGTGGTCGCGGCGTCAAAGGTCAGAATTCTCGTTCTGGCGGTGGCGTACGTCGTGGCTTCGAAGGCGGTCAGATGCCTTTGTATCGTCGTCTGCCGAAGTTCGGCTTCACTTCTCGCAAAGCGATGATTACAGCGGAAATCCGTCTGTCTGATCTGGCTTGTGTAGAAGGCGATGTTGTTGATCTGAATACGCTGAAAGCTGCTAACGTCATCGGCGTTCAGATTGAATTCGCGAAAGTGATTCTGTCTGGCGAAGTTGCACGTCCGGTAACGATTCGTGGTCTGCGCGTCACCAAAGGCGCTCGTGCTGCTATCGAAGCTGCTGGCGGCAAAATTGAGGAATAAGTAGCAGATGGCTAAACAACCAGGATTAGATTTTCAAAGTGCTAAAGGCGGAGTTGGCGAACTGAAACGCAGACTGTTGTTTGTTATCGGTGCGTTGATTGTTTTCCGTATTGGCTCTTTTATTCCCATTCCTGGTATTGATGCCACTGTGCTTGCCAAATTGCTCGAACAACAGCGTGGCACCATCATTGAAATGTTTAACATGTTCTCTGGTGGTGCTTTAAGCCGCGCTTCAATTTTCGCACTGGGAATTATGCCGTATATTTCGGCATCCATTATCATCCAGTTATTGACAGTGGTTCACCCGGCACTGGCGGAAATTAAGAAGGAAGGGGAAGCTGGCCGACGTAAAATCAGCCAGTATACCCGCTACGGCACTCTGGTGTTGGGAATATTTCAGTCAATCGGTATTGCTACCGGTTTGCCGAATATGCCTGGAATGGAAGGTCTGGTAATTAATCCAGGCTTTGCATTTTATTTCACCGCTGTTGTCAGTCTGGTTACAGGGACCATGTTCCTGATGTGGCTGGGCGAGCAGATTACTGAACGCGGTATCGGTAACGGTATCTCAATCATAATCTTTGCAGGTATTGTTGCGGGTTTACCGCCGGCTATTGGCCATACCATCGAGCAAGCGCGGCAAGGCGATCTGCACTTCCTCCTGTTGCTGTTGGTTGCAGTGCTGGTATTCGCAGTAACGTTCTTTGTGGTGTTTATCGAGCGCGGTCAACGTCGTATCGTTGTTAACTACGCCAAACGCCAACAAGGGCGTCGCGTATATGCAGCACAGAGTACGCATTTACCACTGAAGGTGAACATGGCCGGTGTTATTCCAGCTATCTTTGCTTCCAGTATTATTCTGTTCCCCGCGACTATAGCATCTTGGTTTGGGGGCGGTACCGGTTGGAACTGGCTGACGACTATTTCGCTGTATCTGCAGCCTGGACAACCGCTTTATGTGTTACTCTATGCATCTGCAATCATCTTCTTCTGTTTCTTCTATACCGCGTTGGTGTTTAACCCGCGTGAAACAGCAGATAACCTGAAGAAGTCCGGTGCATTCGTGCCAGGAATTCGTCCGGGAGAGCAAACGGCGAAGTATATTGATAAAGTAATGACCCGTCTGACTCTTGTCGGCGCGATGTATATTACCTTTATCTGCCTCATCCCGGAGTTCATGCGTGACGCAATGAAAGTGCCGTTCTATTTCGGTGGGACGTCGTTACTGATCGTTGTTGTTGTGATCATGGACTTTATGGCTCAAGTGCAAACGCTGCTGATGTCAAGTCAGTACGAGTCTGCATTGAAGAAAGCAAACCTGAAAGGCTATAGCCGCTAATTGGGTTAGCTTGAGAAGTTACGGAGAGTAAAAATGAAAGTTCGTGCTTCCGTCAAGAAATTATGTCGTAACTGTAAGATTGTTAAGCGTAACGGCATCGTTCGCGTTATCTGCAGTGCCGAGCCGAAGCATAAACAGCGCCAAGGCTGATTATCTCGCATATTTTTCTTGCAAAGTTGGATTGAGCTGGCTAGATTAGCCAGCCAATCTTTTGTATGTAACTGCAATGTCATTTGAGTATCCTGAAAACGGGCTTTTCAGAATGGTATTGCTTTATAAAATTGTAGGAGTGCATAGTGGCCCGTATAGCAGGCATTAACATTCCTGATCATAAACATACCGTAATTGCATTAACTGCTATTTACGGCATCGGTAAAACCCGTTCCAAATCTATCTGTGCTGCAACGGGTATTGCTGAAGATGTTAAGATCAGTGAGCTGTCTGAAGAGCAAATCGATAAGCTGCGTGACGAAGTTGCCAAGTTTGTTGTAGAAGGCGATCTGCGTCGTGAAATCACCCTGAGCATCAAGCGTCTGATGGACCTTGGTACTTATCGTGGTTTGCGTCACCGTCGTGGTCTGCCGGTTCGCGGTCAGCGTACCAAGACTAACGCCCGTACCCGTAAGGGTCCGCGCAAACCGATCAAGAAATAATCGGGGTGATTGAATAATGGCAAAGGCACCTATTCGTGCACGTAAGCGTGTAAGAAAGCAAGTCTCTGACGGTGTGGCTCATATCCATGCTTCTTTCAACAACACCATCGTTACCATTACTGATCGTCAAGGTAATGCGTTGGGTTGGGCAACTGCCGGTGGTTCCGGTTTCCGTGGTTCTCGTAAATCCACTCCGTTCGCCGCTCAGGTAGCAGCAGAGCGCTGCGCTGAAGCTGTGAAAGAGTACGGTATCAAGAATCTGGAAGTTATGGTTAAAGGACCTGGTCCGGGCCGTGAGTCTACTATCCGCGCACTGAACGCGGCTGGTTTCCGCATCACTAATATTACTGATGTGACTCCGATCCCTCATAACGGTTGTCGTCCGCCGAAAAAGCGTCGCGTGTAACGCCGCTTTTAGGATTGCTGGAGAAAGAAAATGGCAAGATATTTGGGTCCTAAGCTCAAGCTGAGCCGTCGTGAAGGCACCGACCTGTTTCTAAAGTCTGGTGTTCGTGCGATCGATTCCAAGTGTAAAATTGAACAAGCTCCTGGCCAGCACGGCGCACGTAAACCGCGTCTGTCTGACTATGGTGTACAGTTGCGTGAGAAGCAGAAAGTTCGCCGTATCTACGGTGTTCTGGAGCGTCAATTCCGTAACTACTACAAAGAAGCCGCTCGCCTGAAAGGCAATACAGGTGCAAACCTGTTGCAGTTGCTGGAAGGTCGTTTGGACAACGTTGTTTACCGTATGGGATTCGGTGCTACTCGCGCGGAAGCTCGTCAGCTGGTAAGTCATAAAGCTGTCATGGTAAACGGTCGCGTTGTTAACATCGCTTCTTATCAGGTATCTCCGAATGACGTAGTCAGCATCCGCGAGAAAGCGAAAAAGCAGTCTCGTGTTAAGGCCGCTCTGGAGCTGGCTGAACAGCGTGAAAAGCCAACTTGGCTGGAAGTTGATGCTGCCAAGATGGAAGGTGTGTTCAAGCGTATTCCTGAACGTACCGATCTGTCTGCGGACATTAATGAACACCTGATCGTCGAGCTTTACTCCAAGTAAAGCTTAGTACCAAAGAGAGGACACAATGCAGGGTTCTGTGACAGAGTTTCTAAAACCGCGCCTGGTAGATATCGAGCAAGTTAGTTCGACGCATGCCAAGGTGACCCTTGAGCCGTTAGAGCGGGGCTTCGGCCATACTCTTGGTAACGCACTGCGCCGTATTCTGCTTTCATCCATGCCTGGTTGCGCGGTGACCGAGGTTGAGATTGATGGTGTACTGCACGAGTACAGCACCAAAGAAGGCGTACAGGAAGATATCCTGGAAATCCTGCTCAACCTGAAAGGGCTGGCGGTGAGAGTTCAAGGCAAAGATGAAGTTATTCTTACCCTGAATAAATCTGGCATTGGCCCTGTGACTGCAGCCGACATCACCCATGACGGTGATGTCGAAATCGTCAAGCCACAGCATGTGATCTGCCATCTGACCGATGAGAATGCATCTATCAATATGCGTATCAAAGTTCAGCGTGGCCGTGGTTATGTGCCGGCGTCTGCCCGTATTCATACGGAAGAAGATGAGCGCCCGATCGGTCGTTTGTTAGTCGATGCTTGCTACAGCCCTGTTGAGCGTATCGCTTACAATGTTGAAGCAGCACGTGTTGAACAGCGTACTGACCTGGACAAGCTGGTTATCGAGATGGAAACCAATGGTACGATCGATCCTGAAGAGGCGATCCGCCGTGCGGCAACCATTCTGGCTGAACAATTGGAAGCTTTCGTTGACTTGCGTGATGTACGTCAGCCGGAAGTGAAAGAAGAGAAACCAGAATTCGATCCGATCCTGCTGCGCCCTGTTGACGATCTTGAATTGACTGTCCGCTCTGCTAACTGCCTCAAGGCAGAAGCTATCCACTACATCGGTGATCTGGTACAGCGTACCGAGGTTGAGTTGCTTAAAACGCCGAACCTGGGTAAAAAATCTCTTACTGAGATTAAAGACGTGCTGGCTTCTCGTGGTCTGTCACTGGGCATGCGCCTGGAAAACTGGCCACCAGCAAGCATTGCTGATGAGTAACCGGATCACAGGTTAAGGTTTTACTGAGAAGGATAAGGTCATGCGCCATCGTAAGAGTGGTCGTCAACTGAACCGTAACAGCAGCCATCGCCAGGCTATGTTCCGTAACATGGCTGGTTCTTTGGTTCGTCATGAGATTATCAAGACGACCCTGCCGAAAGCGAAAGAGCTGCGTCGTGTTGTTGAACCGCTGATTACTCTTGCCAAGACCGACAGCGTTGCTAATCGTCGTCTGGCATTCGCCCGTACTCGTGACAACGAGATCGTGGCTAAACTGTTTAACGAACTGGGCCCGCGTTTCGCGAGCCGTGCTGGTGGTTACACTCGTATTCTGAAGTGTGGCTTCCGTGCAGGTGACAATGCGCCGATGGCATACATCGAGCTCGTTGATCGCGCAGTTTCTCAGACAGAAGAAGTTGCTGCTGCAGAGTAATTTGCACTAGCGTAGAAAAGCCGGGGAAACCCGGTTTTTTTACGTCTTTATTTGAGTCCCCCCGCCGCTGTTCGAGTGCTTTCCAATCCTCTATCATATGAACAAAATCTCGAGTGTGAGGTTGTGTTATGTTTCCTATTGATGAATGGGCTGAGCGCCATATACTTGAAGCACAAAAGCGCGGGGAATTGGACCATTTATCGGGAAGCGGTAAGCCGCTTCAATTGGATGATAATAGCGCCGTCCCTGCCGAGTTACGCAGCGCATACCACTTGATGAAAAATTCGGGTTTTTTACCACCAGAGTTATCAGCTCGTAAGGACGCGTTGACGCTGGCAGATTTACTGCTCGCTACTGACCCCGCATCAAAAGAGTATGTTGAACTATCCCGGCAGCTTAGGGCGCTTGAGTTACGTTTACAGCTTTCAGGCGTCAATACGAATTTTTTAAAAATGCCTTATCGGCACCAGCTGATAAACCGGTTTGAGAAGAGCTTGCACCCTGATAAAGACGACTGACCTGTCGTTATAATATGGTGTTCTTGCCAATGTTATGTCTATCAAATGAGGTAATTTATGTCGAACTATCGTCATACTAAAGGTCGAATAACCGATAATGCACTTGAAGCATTGCTGCATGACCCCTTGTTTCGCCAACGTGTCGAGCAAAATGTCAAAGGTAAAGGAAGCTATCGACGCAAAGATAAGCATCAGAAAGTACAGAGTAAAAATTGGGAGGCCAGTGGTAAGAGAAATAACACTTTTACCACTGGCCTTCTGATTTGCTGTTTCAGTTGTTAAGGTCAGTTATGAATTTTTAGACTGGCTATCGATCTGCTGTTTGAGTAGATCTCTTATTTCTGTCAGGAGTGTTTCTTCTGCGGTGATTTTCGGCGGGGTATTCGGTTGTTCCTGTTGAGTGCGGCGTAATTTGTTCATGAGTTTAATGGCCATAAAAATGGCAAAAGCCACGATAACAAAATCGAAAATATTCTGAATGAATGTACCGTAGTTTATGCTGACGGCAGCAAGGTTACCCTGTGCTTCTCGTAACACCCAATGGAACTGCTTGAAATCGACACCGCCTATCAGTAACCCCAATGGCGGCATAATAATGTCCGATACTAGCGACGATACGATTTTCCCAAATGCCGCACCAATAATGACCCCTACAGCCAGGTCAACAACATTGCCGCGCATAGCGAATTCGCGAAACTCTTTTATCAGGCTCATTGCATTATCTCCTGTTAAACCTTTTTTAATTCTAACAAGTGATAAAAAAATTACCAAAATGGCATATGACATAGGGCGTGGGGTAACACGCCCTGAGGAAAGGCTGTCAGAGGAAGAATGGGCTGGGTTGGAATAAACGCTCAACGTCAGAGATATATTTCTTATCGGTTAGAAACATAATCACATGATCGCCCTGTTCGATCTGTAAGTTATTATTAGCAATGATCACATCGTCGCCGCGTACAATGGCACCAATAATTGTTCCAGGCGGGAGTTTGATATCGGCGATCATGCGGCCTACGACTTTTGATGTACCCTCGTCGCCATGAGCAATGGCTTCAATGGCTTCAGCTACGCCACGTCGTAGCGATGAAACACTAACGATATCCGCTTTGCGAACATGGCCCAGCAGGGCTGAAATAGTGGCCTGTTGGGGAGAAATAGCGACATCAATAACACTTCCCTGAACCAGGTCGACGTAGGCCTTACGCTGGATTAGGACCATAGCCTTTTTCGCCCCCATTCTTTTAGCCAACATCGCCGACATGATGTTAGCTTCATCATCGTTAGTAATGGCGATAAATACGTCGATCTGCTCGACATGTTCCTGTGCCAGTAATTCCTGATCAGAAGCATCACCGTGAAAAACAATGGTGTTTTGCAGGCGTTCAGCCAATTCAGTTGCTCGAAGCGCATCACGTTCTATCAGTTTAACGCTGTAATCCTTTTCAAGCTTACGAGCAAGACCAGAACCCACATTTCCACCGCCAACAATCATGATGCGTTTATAAGGCTTCTCAAGTCGTTGCATCTCGCTCATTACTGCCCGAATGTGCTGTGATGCAGCGATAAAGAATACTTCATCACCTGCTTCAATCACGGTTGAACCTTGCGGGCGAATGGGGCGATCATGTCGGAAAATTGCCGCAACTCGGGTTTCGATATGCGGCATGTGATCACGCATTGTCGCGATAGCATTGCCGACTAAAGGACCACCATAGTAAGCATTTACCGCGGCAATACTGACTTTTCCTTCAGCAAAATTAACGACCTGCAATGCTCCCGGATACTCGATCAATTTATAAATATTGTCGATCACCAACTGTTCCGGTGAGATCAGGTGGTCAATCGGTACGGCTTCCGCGTGAAATAATTGTTCTGATTCGCGGATATATTCTGAAGCACGGATTCGGGCAATACGATTGGGCGTATTAAATAATGAATAAGCCACCTGGCAAGCTATCATGTTGGTTTCGTCGGAATTGGTTACGGCTATCAGCATATCCGCATCCTCTGCACCGGCTTCACGCAATACGCGTGGATGGGAAGCATAGCCAGTCACCACGCGTAGATCGAATTTGTCCTGAAGCTGGCGTAGCCGAGTGGTATTCGTATCCACAACGGTAATATCGTTATTTTCACCCGACAGATTTTCTGCCAGCGTTCCGCCAACCTGACCTGCACCAAGAATAATTATCTTCATCGTAATTTCTGCCGTGTCTGTTTCTGTCGGGGGTTCTGTAGGCTATTGACCGCTTTTTACCAGCTTCGCATAAAAGAAACCATCACCATCTTCCGGCATGGGTAACACCTGAATCCCTGGCGATGTCGTGTTCCCTGTATCGGCCAGTATTGCATCGGGATGATGTTGCAAAAAAGCAGCTATCTGTTGGCTATTTTCTTCCGGCAACACTGAACACGTAGCGTAAACCAGCGTACCGCCATTTTTTAGTCGGGGCCAGATAGCTTCCAGGATCGCCTGTTGTAGCGATGCCAACTCGGCAATATCACTATCGCGACGCAGCCACTTAATATCTGGATGCCGACGAATGACGCCGGTGGCGGAACACGGCGCATCAAGCAAAATGCGGTCAAAACATTGGTCGGCGCACCATGCTTCCGGCGTTCTGCCATCACCACATTTGACATCAGCATGTAAACGAAGGCGCTGCAAATTTTCTTTGACCCGTTTCAAACGCTGTTCATCAACATCGACGGCAAGTACGCGTGCCTGCGGAGCTGCTTCAAGTATATGCGTTGTTTTACCTCCAGGAGCTGCGCAGAGGTCGAGAATATCTTCGTGATTCTTCGGCGACAGCCAGTGGATACAACCCTGTGCCGAAGCATCCTGTACGGTGACCCAGCCTTGATCAAATCCCGGTAGTCCGCTGACGGCACAAGGGGTAATCAGCCTGATGGCATCGGTATAAAATGGATGAGGGTGGGCTTCAATCCCTTTTTCCTGTAGTAGAACCAGATAGGCTTCACGGGAATGGTGAAGCCGATTGACCCTTAACCACATCGGGGGGTGTTGATTGTTTGCGTCGATAATTTGTTCCCACTGGTCAGGGTAGGCTTTTTTTAGCCGTTGCAGTAGCCAGTCGGGGTGTGAATAACGTGCAGTATTATTTTGCAATCGTTGCTGTAATTCTTCCTGTTGGCGTTGAAACTGGCGCAGAACACCGTTAATCAATCCCTTTAATTGCGGGCGTTTCAGTGTTACTGCGGCATTGACGGTCTCTGCCAGTGCTGCATGTGGAGGAATACGGGTATGAATAAGCTGATAAATGCCAACCATCAATAGATAGTGCAGAACCTTCTGTTTGCCTGTCAGCGGTTTTGCCATCAGTTGGCGGAGATACCAATCTAACTGAGGTAACACACGTAATACGCCGAAGCAGATCTCTTGCAACAAGCCGCGATCTTTCTCACTGATATCGCGCTGGAACACGGGGAGTAATTGGCTAAGTGATTGCCCTTGTTCAACAACTTGTACAAGAACGGTGGCGGCGATGCTACGAAGATTGTATGTGTTTTTCATCGGTTCAGAATGGATAGGAGGACAACGGAGGTACCGACATATCGAGTCGGTACCGTGGTATCAAGCTAATGTGCTGCCAGGGGTGAACCATTCACGGCGAGAATTCAGCAAGTCCTGTGCAGACATGGCTTTCTTGCCAGAGGGCTGGAGAATTTGAATATTGAGTACACCATCGGTGGTTGCTACCTGAATACCTTCTTTATCTGCGGCAAGTACGGTGCCAGGCAGTTGTTGGTGCGAAATGTCCAGCACTTCCGCCTTCCATACTTTAACCGGCTGTTCCTCAACCATAAAATAGCTGACGGGCCAGGGATTGAACGCTCGGATGCAACGCTCTAGTTGCTCGGCAGACAAGTGCCAGTCCAGACGTGCTTCTTCTTTGCTCAGCTTCTCTGCGTAGGTTGCCAGGCTATCATCCTGAGCGACTGCGGTGACTTGAGAGGCGGATAGTTGCGTCAGCGTATGCAGTAACCCCTGAGGGCCGAGGTTTGCCAGCTTGTCATAAAGCGTTGCACTGGTGTCGTCCGGTAGAATCGGACACTCGATTTTGTGAAGCATGGCGCCGGTATCTAATCCTGCGTCCATCTGCATGATCGTAATTCCAGTTAGCCGATCGCCTGCCCAGAGTGCGCGTTGTATCGGAGCCGCGCCGCGCCAGCGTGGTAATAGCGAGCCATGCACATTGATGCATCCCAGACGAGGCATATCCAGAACGGCTTGTGGCAGGATAAGACCGTAGGCAACTACAACCATTACATCAGCGCTCAGTTCCGCCACTAGTTGCTGACTTTCGCTGGGCCGTAACGATTTGGGCTGGAATACCGGGAGATTGTGTTGCTCAGCCAGCATTTTTACCGGGCTGGGAGTCAGCTTATTACCGCGCCCAGCAGGTCGATCCGGCTGAGTGAATACACCGACAATCTCATGTTCAGACGACAGCAAAGCAGCAAGGTGCTGTGCGGCGAAATCCGGGGTTCCTGCGAAAATAATGCGTAATGACACGTGGTTTCCTGCCTGGATAGAGGTTTTACGATACTGTTCTATGCTTTGCTGTTTTGTCTGGCCAATTTTTCCAGCTTTTGGCGAATACGCTGACGCTTCAGCGGTGACAGATAGTCGACAAACAATTTACCAATCAAGTGGTCCATTTCATGCTGAATGCAGATTGCCAGTAACCCATCGGCTTCGAGTTCAAATGGTTTACCTTCACGATCCAAGGCCCGTACTTTGACATGCTCTGCTCGTGGAACCAGTGCGCGTGTTTCTGGGATGGACAAACAGCCCTCTTCAATTCCGGTATCACCGGATTTTTCCAGTAATTCCGGGTTAATCAGTACTAGTCGCTGATCCCGTTCTTCCGAAACATCGATCACAATGATGCGCTGGTGGATATCAACTTGTGTGGCGGCAAGGCCAATACCTTCTTCCTCGTACATCGTGTCGAACATATCGTCCACGATACGCTGAATTTCCGCATTAACTTCTTTTACCGGCTTTGCCTGAATGCGAAGCCGCTCATCGGGAAAATGTAATACTTGCAAGACTGACATATAGGTTTAGATCTGTATTCAGGTGGTTAGAATGCTCCAGCCTTTATTGTAGACATTTCCGAGGGGGATTGACAGCATCACCGGATATGGTAAGCAGGATGCGGAATGGGATATGACTGATACGGAAATCTGGTTGCGCCTGGCGTCGGTGAAAGGTTTCGGCGGTAAGCGGTGTGCGATGCTATTCGATAAATTGAAGACTGAAAGCACGTATTCAGCAGGATATTTGAAATCGCTTGGATTCAATGGAGATCAGGTTGAGCAATTTTCCTCACTAAATACGCCTGATATTCAGAACACGCTACAGTGGCTGGAAAATCGTGATCATCACCTGGTAACCTTTAACAGCGGCGGTTATCCCCCTTTACTCAGTAATATCGCATCTCCTCCGGTGTGTTTGTACGTCGCCGGCGATATTAACGTGTTGTCATCGCCCCAGATCGCGGTGGTTGGTAGTCGCAACAATAGTGCTTATGGCGAGCAATGGGGGCATTTTTTCAGCGAGCAGCTCAGCTTAAATCACTTAACGATAACCAGTGGATTAGCCATTGGCATCGATGGCATTGCCCATCATGCCGCCCTGAATGCAGAAGGCAAAACGGTTGCAGTATTGGGAAGCGGCTTAAACCAGCTTTATCCTCGCCGGCATCAGGCTCTGGCTGATGCTATTGTGGCTAAAGGTGGGGCGCTTGTATCGGAGTTTCCCTTACATACTAAGCCGTTACCGATAAACTTCCCACGTAGAAACCGCATCATTAGCGGATTAAGTTTGGGTGTTCTGGTAGTGGAAGCATCAATGCGCAGTGGCTCCTTGGTAACTGCGCGTTATGCATTGGAACAGAATCGTGAGGTATTTGCCCTTCCTGGCCCGATTGGGAACCCGATGACGGAAGGTAACCATTGGTTGATACAACAAGGTGCCAGCCTGGTTACTCAGCCCAAAGACATTTTTGAACAACTCCATAATGGGTTGCGGTGGTTTGCCGATATTCCCAATGAGGGGATTGCGGAAATTATTTGTTCAACGGAGAGTGAACTGGAATTGCCATTTGCTGATGTGTTGGCTACCGTAGGAGATGAGGTTACACCTGTTGACGTTGTCGCTGAACGTGCCGGCCAACCTGTGCCAGAGGTGGTGAGTAAGTTACTGGATCTGGAGTTAGCAGGGTGGATCGCAGCTGTACCCGGCGGCTATGTCCGTATAAGGAGGGCAGGCCATGTTCGACGTACTCATGTACTTGTTTGAAACTTACATCCACAATGAAACCGAAATGCGTGTCGATCAAGATACGTTGACTGATGACCTCACCCGCGCGGGATTCGATCGTGATGATATCTACAGCGCGTTAGACTGGCTGGAAAAATTGGCTGACCTGCAGGAAGGGCAAACCCCGCCTCTGGCGCTGGCCAGCGACCCTCTGGCGTTGCGCATCTACACTGCTGAAGAAGAGCAGCGTCTGGATGTGGATTGCCGCGGTTTTTTGCTGTTTCTTGAGCAAATCCAAGTGCTCAATCTGGAAACCCGAGAAATGGTTATTGATCGGGTAATGGCACTCGAAACACAGGATTTTGACCTTGAAGATCTGAAATGGGTCATATTGATGGTGTTGTTCAATGTGCCCGGTTGTGAAAGTGCTTATCAGCAAATGGAAGATTTACTCTTTGAGGTTAATGAAGGGTATCTGCAGTAGTCTGGAATCAGAGTAAATCATGAACAAAACCCTTGTTGCTGAAAAGCATCAGCAGGTGTGCCCCGAATGTGGGGCCGTGCTGGTTATCCGTTCTGGGCAGCACGGCCCTTTTCTTGGCTGTTCGCGTTATCCTGAATGCCGCTATATCCGGTCACTTAAAGCCAATGCCGATGGACATGTGGTAAAAGTACTGGATGGTCACTATTGCCCCCGTTGCCAATCGACGCTCGTGTTGCGTCAAGGTCGCTATGGCATGTTCATTGGTTGTAGCAACTATCCGGAATGTGATCATACAGAGGCGATTGATCGTCCGGATGAGACAGCCTTGATATGCCCTCAATGTCGTGAAGGCCGATTGCTGCAGCGCAAGTCTCGTTATGGTAAGACGTTTCACGCTTGTGAGCGCTACCCCGTTTGTCAGTTCACGCTTAATTACAAGCCGATCGCGGGGGAATGTGGGTATTGCCATTATCCATTATTGATAGAGAAGAAAACGGCACAAGGCATTAGGCATTTTTGTGCCAGTAAATTGTGTGGAAAGCTTGTATCGGCTGAAGAACACCATTGTGATGAGTAATGTAAATTCTGAAGAGTTAACCTTGTTGCTGAAGCAACTGCGTGAAGAACGTGTGATCGCCTACCCAACGGAGGCGGTATTTGGACTCGGATGCGATCCTGACAGTGAAATGGCGGTAGAACGCTTACTGGCGCTGAAACAACGTCCGCGTGAGAAAGGGCTGATTCTGATCGCAGCGGATTTTCGGCAGCTGGAGCCTTACGTGGAAATGGCCGCTTTATCTGATGCGCAACGGCAGACCATTTTTACTACCTGGCCGGGACCGGTTACCTGGGTGATTCCAGCCAAAACGTCTACGCCGGATTGGTTGACTGGTCGCTTCAATTCGCTGGCAGTACGTGTTAGTGATCATCCGCTGGTGAGACAGTTGTGTCTGGCATTTGGCAAGCCGCTGGTTTCCACCAGCGCGAATTTAACCGGTCAGCCGCCGTGTCGCACCGTAAGCGAAGTGGTGAGGCAGTTTGGGGAGGGTTTTCCTGTCCTTAATGGGTGCGTTGGCGGTCGTTTAAACCCGTCTGAGATTCGTGATGCTTTGACTGGGGAAATGCTGCGTCAAGGCTAGCAAATACTGGAGAATAAAGGTGCCCGTGAGTCAATCTTTTGCGGTTTTTGGTCATCCTATCGCGCATAGCAAATCGCCACGTATTCATTCGCTATTTGCTGAGCAAACGGGAATTTCGCTGACCTACGAGCGCATTCTTGCGCCGTTGGATGGTTTTGAGAGTAGCCTGAAAACGTTTTTTCAACGTGGTGCATGTGGCGCCAATGTGACGGCACCATTCAAAGAGCGTGCATGTGCGGCTATGGATGAATTGAGCGAGCGTGCTCGCTCTGCTGGTGCGGTCAATACGATTCAAAAGAAAGGTGATGGTTCGCTTTATGGTGATAATACCGACGGCATAGGGCTGCTGAGTGATTTGCAGCAGAATGCATTTATCCAGCCTCATTATCGGGTGTTGTTGGTCGGGGCGGGTGGTGCTGCACGCGGTGTTATTCAGCCTTTGCTTGCATACGGGTGTGAGTTAGTTATCGCTAACCGAACATTTGCCAGAGCTGGCGCGCTGGCTGAGCATTTTGGCCGTTACGGTCAGGTGAGTGCGTTGTCGATGGATGCATTAAGTGACCATCGTTTTGATTTGATTATCAATGCTACGTCATCAGGGGTAATGGGCGATATCCCTGATCTACCTGTGTCTCTGATTTCTCCTGATGTATGTTGCTATGACATGTTTTATCAGGCCGAGCCGACTCCTTTTTTGACGTGGTGTATCCAACAAGGGGCACAACGGTATGTTGATGGAATGGGAATGTTGGTCTGGCAGGCGGCACATGCGTTCAGTTTGTGGCACGGTATCATGCCGGACGCTGTGCCGGTAATTCGTAAAATGAAGCAGGAACTGGGGGAATGAATCAAGCGATTCAGTTTCCTGAGCGGGAATGGTGGAGCGATCATGATGAAGCGATCATTTTTCCGGTACTGGTCGGCGGGTTCCAACGCGAGTGTGTGATCAGGCGATATATCCTGCTTGAACGATATGGTGACGTTCGTCCGGAACAGTGGCTGTCACTGTTTCGTGAACATCGTTGGGATTGGGAGGATGAGTTCGAACGTATAATTCGTGATAATGAATATGATGAGCAGGGGCGCTTTCTGTTTAGTGATGGAACTCATTGATAAAAAGCGCCAATTGCTTCACTGGTTCAGGTATTCGTCTTTCCAGCGTACATAGTTACTGGAGGAATAAAGTAGCCCTTCCAGCTCCTGTTCTGTCAATGGGCGGATCTTTTTTGCCGGGCTGCCGAGGTAAAGATAGCCTTTCTCTAGCGTTTTCCCTGGTGAAACCAGACTGCCGGCGCCAATGATGACGTCATCTTCAACCGTGACGCCATCAAGAAGAATTGAACCCATACCCACCAAGACGCGATTGCCGATCGTGCAACCATGCAACATGGCTTTGTGCCCGACAGTGACATCTTCCCCGATAATTAATGAGTTCCCATGCTCGTTTTTTTCCGAACGGTGGGTCACATGCAAAACGCTGCCATCCTGAATGTTGGTGCGCGAGCCGATTCGAATGAGGTTGACATCACCCCTGATGACCACCAGCGGCCAAATGCTTACATCATCTGCCAGTGTGACGTCACCAATAACCACACTGGAAGGATCCACCATGACGTTTTTACCGATAACAGGCCGCGTTCCTTTGAATGGGCGTAATGTCTCGGACATATGCCGTACTCTCCTAAAGTTAATGTGATGGATCCCAGATCTTTGGCGGATCCGGCGTTATTGCTCAGAAAATAGCGTTGCCTGCGCAATAACTCAACGTAAGGGTGGAAAAATGTGCGAACGGAAAAAAAGATCGAAAAAGTGGTTGTGTAACCCGTTCGTATCCCTATAATGCGCATCCACTGACACGGCAACAGCGGCAACGCAGCGCGGTGTCAGGAAGAGAAAACGAAAAAACGTTGACTCTTCATGAGGAAAGCGTAGTATACGCCACCTCGCGACAGCAGGCTCAGGCCGGTCGCACTGCTCTTTAA
>NZ_SZVX01000032.1:0-33105 GCF_007210685.1 Dickeya sp. ws52 | reverse complement strand
GCAGTGCGACCGGCCTGAGCCTGCTGTCGCGAGGTGGCGTATACTACGCTTTCCTCATGAAGAGTCAACGCTTTTTTTCGTTTTCTCTTCCTGACACCGCGCTGCGTTGCCGCTGTTGCCGTGTCAGTGGGGTCGCATTATAGGGAGTTCTTCGCGGGCCGCAACCGGTATTTTTGATTAAATCGCGCGTTCGCTGCATTCCACAGCAAAAGCGCCGCTTATACCTTATTTTGCACAGAGTTATCCACAAGACAGCCATTTTTTTGAAATTTGGCGAGCATCACGCAAACGTTTTCGCTACAATTCCCCCCCTGATGAATGACGCAGATCTGTGGGTGCGTTAGCTGAATATTGGCGGCTCAATCCGTATTTTTCTTTATATGACCGCCACTATTCACGTAACGCTCTTTAAAGTAAGAACCTAAGTCAGGGGATCAAACCATCATGCAACAACGTCGTCCTATCCGTCGTGCTTTGCTCAGCGTATCTGACAAAGCCGGTATCGTTGAATTCGCCCAGTCGCTGTCACAGCGTGGCATTGAACTGCTCTCAACCGGCGGTACTGCACGCCTGCTGGCCAATGCCGGGCTGCCGGTGACGGAGGTTTCCGATTACACCGGTTTTCCTGAAATGATGGATGGACGCGTCAAAACCCTGCATCCCAAAGTGCATGGCGGCATTCTGGGCCGTCGCGGTCAAGATGATGCCGTTATGGCTCAACATCATATCCAGCCAATCGATATGGTGGTCGTTAATCTCTACCCGTTTGCCCAAACCGTCGCTAAAGCCGACTGTACGCTGGAAGACGCAGTGGAAAATATCGATATCGGCGGCCCGACCATGGTGCGCTCGGCAGCCAAGAACCATAATGATGTGGCTATCGTGGTTAAAAGCAGCGACTACACGGCGATCATTGCCGAGATGGATGCCAATGAAGGTTCTCTGACTTACGAAACCCGCTTTGATCTGGCCATTAAGGCATTCGAACATACCGCCGCTTACGACAGCATGATCGCCAACTATTTCGGCAGCAAGGTTCCTGCTTACCACGGTGAAACGACTCAGCCCTCCGGTCGCTTCCCGCGCACGCTGAATCTGAATTTCATCAAAAAGCAGGATATGCGCTACGGCGAGAACAGCCATCAGCAAGCCGCCTTCTATATAGAAGAGACCGTCGCCGAGGCATCGGTAGCGACTGCCCAACAACTGCAGGGCAAGGCACTTTCCTACAATAACATCGCCGATACCGACGCTGCGCTGGAGTGTGTGAAAGAGTTCGTTGAACCGGCCTGCGTCATCGTTAAGCACGCCAACCCTTGCGGTGTGGCGATCGGCGAGTCGATTCTGGACGCCTATGAGCGCGCCTACAAAACCGACCCGACCTCAGCATTCGGCGGCATCATCGCCTTTAACCGCGAGTTGGATGAAGCGACTGCGCAAGCCATTATCAGCCGTCAGTTTGTCGAGGTGATCATTGCTCCTGCAGCCAGCGATGCTGCGCTGAAAGTTACCGCCGCCAAGCAGAACGTACGCGTACTGATCTGCGGTCAATGGCAACAACGTGCTCCCGGGCTGGATTTCAAACGCGTCAACGGCGGCCTGCTGGTGCAGGATCGCGATTTAGGTATGGTGGACGCCGCTCAACTGCGCGTGGTTACCGAGCGTCAGCCGACGGAAGCCGAGCTGCGCGATGCCCTGTTCTGCTGGAAAGTCGCGAAGTTCGTTAAATCCAACGCGATTGTTTATGCCCGCAATAACATGACTATCGGTATCGGCGCCGGTCAGATGAGCCGCGTTTACTCGGCCAAGATCGCAGGTATCAAGGCTGGCGACGAAGGGTTGGAAGTGAAAGGCTCCGTGATGGCATCCGATGCGTTTTTCCCGTTCCGTGATGGTATCGACGCCGCTGCCGCCGTTGGTATCACTTGCGTCATTCAGCCTGGCGGTTCTATTCGCGATGATGAAGTCATCGCCGCCGCCAACGAACACGGCATTGCGATGTTGTTTACCGACATGCGTCACTTCCGTCACTAATTCGGGACTATAACAATGAATATCTTGATTATTGGTAATGGCGGCCGCGAGCACGCACTGGCCTGGAAAGCGGCACAATCGCCACTGGCCGATAAAGTATACGTCGCGCCGGGCAACGCAGGGACAGCGCTGGAACCCGCGCTGGAGAACGTGAACATCGCCGCAACAGACATCCCGGCACTGCTGGATTTCGCTCGCCAGAATGCCATTGGCCTGACTATCGTCGGCCCGGAAGCGCCGTTGGTCATTGGCGTGGTAGACGCTTTCCGCGCAGCAGGTCTGAAGATTTTCGGCCCGACGCAAGCTGCGGCGCAGTTGGAAGGCTCCAAAGCCTTTACCAAGGATTTTCTGGCTCGCCAGCATATTCCAACAGCGGAATATCAGAACTTCACCGAGATTGAACCGGCGCTGGACTACATCCGTCGCAAAGGTGCGCCGATTGTTATCAAAGCCGATGGTCTTGCAGCCGGTAAAGGCGTGATTGTTGCCATGACGCTGGAAGAAGCGGAAAACGCCGCTACCGATATGCTGGCAGGCAATGCGTTTGGCGATGCCGGTCACCGTATCGTGGTCGAAGAGTTTCTGGATGGCGAAGAAGCCAGCTTCATCGTGATGGTGGATGGCGAGCACGTGCTGCCGATGGCGACCAGCCAGGATCACAAACGTGTAGGTGACCAGGATTCCGGCCCTAACACCGGTGGCATGGGCGCTTACTCACCTGCGCCGGTGGTGACGGATGACGTCCACCAGCGGGTCATGGACCAGATTATTTGGCCAACCGTACGCGGCATGGCAGCCGAAGGCAACGTCTATACCGGCTTCCTGTACGCAGGTCTGATGATTTCCGCAGATGGTCAACCGAAAGTGATTGAATTCAACTGCCGTTTTGGTGACCCGGAAACCCAGCCAATCATGCTGCGTCTGAAATCCGATCTGGTGGAGCTCTGTTTAGCCGCTTGCGACGGCAAACTGGACGAGAAAACCTCTGACTGGG
The DNA here is from genome assembly GCF_007210685.1 of Dickeya sp. ws52. NCBI lineage: Bacteria > Pseudomonadati > Pseudomonadota > Gammaproteobacteria > Enterobacterales > Pectobacteriaceae > Dickeya > Dickeya sp. ws52. Next base: position 30,077 of record NZ_SZVX01000032.1, on the reverse strand, counting down.
ATGCTCGCCCGTCATTAGGTGTAGTACTGGCCGCCGGCGGTTACCCAGGCGATTACCGTACCGGCGACGTCATTTCCGGCTTGCCGACCCAGGAAGCAACCGACGGAAAAGTGTTCCATGCCGGTACTAAGCTTAATGGCGACGATGTGGTGACTAACGGCGGGCGTGTATTGTGTGTGACGGCGCTGGGCCACAGCGTTGCCGATGCGCAGCAACGCGCTTACGAACTGGCTAAACCCATCCATTGGGAAGGCAGCTTCTGCCGCAGCGATATTGGCTATCGTGCCATTGCTCGCGAACAGAAAGCCTGACGATAGCGTTCAGAGCCAGCATCAACAAGGGGCCATGCCTGACCGGCTGGCCCCTTGTTTCTTGTTTACCGCCCATACTCTTCTCTGATCACCACGTTTCGGCGGTTGGCTCCCAGCGACAGAAATCCGCCTCTGCTACCTGCAACAATTGCGTCCCTTCCGGCGACACCAGCCAGGCCACGCTGAGCTGTCCGGCGGCGCGTTCGCTCTGCTGGGCGATCCAAGCCAGTGAAGAGCGATCCAGATCCGGGCGCACCGTTTGCCCACTGCACGTCATCACCTGCCCGGCGTTCCAACGCCCCTGCATCAGAGACACTTTACCTGCGCGCAGAGAATCACTCAGCGCCAGTAAACGTCGTGCATCAAACTGGTACAAGGCTATCTCGTCTTCCGACAGCGATTCCCGCCGGTCCGGCAACTGCCGCTGCATATAGCTCACGGTTCCGTCCTGATCAAAACGCAGCCTGACCTCATCCTGTGACGACGCGGAAGTCGTCTGCTGGACTTCCCGCAACGTCCCTTGCAGGAAACGGTAACGCGTTATGTGAACCTCTTTCCCTTGCAATGAGCTGAATGCCGTCACCAGTGTGGTGAGATGCTGCTGCGCGTCGTCTTTACGCCACAAGCGCACCACACCACGGTCGGCCAGATAACCACTGGCGTACACGGCAGGCGTCGGCGGCTGAAAGCTACAGGCGCTCAGTAAACACGCCAGCACGGGAACGACAAACCGGAGATGCCGCCTGAAGAAAAGCAAAAGGGGCGAAATCGCCCCTCTGCTTAAACCTTGTATCGGCATGTGCTTATTTAACAGCGTCTTTCAATGCCTTGCCGGACACAAACGCAGGCACATTAGCAGCAGCGATTTTGATTTCTTTACCAGTCTGCGGGTTGCGGCCAGTGCGCTCATTACGATGATTGACTTTGAAAGTACCGAAACCAACCAATTGTACTGCATCACCTTCTTTCAGAGACTCAGTAATCGCAGCCAGGGTAGCTTCCAGAGCAGCTTTAGCCTGGGTCTTGGAAAGGTCAGCTTTGTCAGCAATTACATCAATCAGTTGAGTCTTATTCATAAGTTATCCTTACAGTGTGTTTATCGCTTGCTAAGCATCGAGTGCGACGGAAATGCCATAACAGCACCCTCCTGCATACACGCACCGACAGCCACTTTTATTACGCCCCCCAAATGTAGACCAGACAGGGTGCGGATGTGAAGCCTAAAGACAGGCCAATTCAGGCCTTAAATCACGTTTTATCGCGTTATTGATACAAATTTATCCCAATGTTGCTGACTCCGGCCTCGCGCAGGTCGGCGCGCAGACCTTTTATCAGCTCGACATCGCGTTCTTCGCAGTCGGCCAGCAGGCGGAAAATCTCCCACTGAATGTCCCATTCTTCTTCAACGGCGGGCAGAACTTTCAACTCTTCATCGGTCATTTCACGACCTGCCTGCGTCATTTCCAGCATCGCCACGCTACGAATCGAGGTTTCGCTAACGGTTACCGCATGTTCCAGCGTTTCACCGCTCAAACGCGAGTGCAGCAGTTCACTTAAGGCAACGCAGGCGTCAATAGCAGGGTATACGCCATACATATCGTAATCGTCCGCGGCAGGAATCGCATCTTCCAGCTTTTCCAATTGGCTGTCGAAATTGACTTTGGCGTCCTTAACAACCAGCGTTTCCCATACCAGGTCCAGTATACGCCGATAGAGTTGCGCATCCCCAAAATCGGTCTGCCGGCAAAACTCATGGTAATTAGGGTACATACGTTCGCAAAGGCAGGCCATAAAGGTAACATGCTGCCAGCTTTCCAGTTTTTCCAGACGCAAATGAATGGGGTTACGTAACATCGTTTATCTCAATAATAATGGGCGGCAGTGTAACGAAAATCACTGAACCGCCATATACCTGAATTCCTAAAGTTTCCAACCCGGCATTATCCTACAGCCCGGCCCCGCGTTGCCAGCGTTGAAACGCCGGACGGTCAGATGCCACCGCATCCGCCCAGCGGGTCGGCTCCGGCAGGCGATACCCGCGCATACAGCGCATCACCCACTGCAATGCGCTGTCCATACCGACGCGGTGGCCGGTAGAGACAAACAGCGGGTTGCAGCGGGCCTTGCTACGCCATACCCAGCCAATCTGCTCGTCCTTGTCCAGCAACGGCTGGCGGCTGCCCACTGCGTCCGCCAGCGGCGAAAACTGCCCGCATAATCGGCGTTTGGCAACGCCTATCGTCGGCACATCGACCAACAAGCCAAAATGACTGGCCACCCCCAGACGGCGGGGATGAGATACGCCATGCCCGTCGACAAACAGCAAATCCGGCTGGTGTTGCAACTGTTTCCACGCCGCCAGCAACGCCGGATACTCCCGAAACGACAGAAAACCGGGGATGTAAGGCATGACAGTCGGAATACGCGCAATCTGGTATTCCACCAGTTGCAGCGACGGATAGGCCAGCACCGCCACCGCGGCACGGGTTACCGCGCCTTCCTGCTCGAAACCGACATCCGCACCGGCAATCAGCACGGGCTGCTCAAAAGGGAGATCGTCATGACGAATCACCTGAGCCGCTTTACTGTATTGCTCCGCGCGTAATGCCTGCATATCCATCAGACGATATCCTGATGATAAGGAACAGATAGACGGTGTACCGCCTCAACGAAAACGCCGGCATGTTCCGGCGGCACATCCTGATGAATACCGTGCCCCAGGTTAAACACATGGCCGTTACCCGTGCCGAATCCGGCCAGAATGGTGGCGACTTCCTGCTCGATACGGGCAGGCGGAGCATACAGCATCGACGGGTCCATGTTGCCCTGCAATGCGACCCTGTCTCCGACGCGACGGCGCGCGTCGGCGATATCCGTAGTCCAGTCCAACCCCAACGCATCGCAGCCGGTATCCGCCATGGCTTCCAGCCACTGACCGCCGCCTTTGGTAAACAGCGTCACAGGCACCCGGCGACCGTCGTTTTCACGCAGCAAGCCATCGACAATCTTGTGCATATAGTGCAGTGAGAATTCGCGATAATCCGCGCCGCTCAGCGCCCCACCCCAGGTATCGAAAATCATTACCGCCTGCGCCCCGGCCCGAATCTGGGCGTTCAGGTAGAGCGTCACGCTGTCCGCCAGCTTGTCCAGCAACAAATGCAGCGTACGCGGTTCGGCAAACATCATCTTTTTGATCACGGTGAAGGCTTTGCTGCTGCCGCCTTCCACCATATAAGTCGCTAATGTCCACGGACTGCCGGAAAAACCGATCAACGGCACCGCGCCGGCCAGATTGCGACGAATCGTCCGCACCGCGTTCATCACGTAACCCAGCTCCAGTTCCGGGTCCGGTATCGGCAGTTTTTCCACGTCGGCATGGCAGGTCACCGGTGAGGTAAAACGCGGCCCTTCACCCGCTTCGAAATAGAGCCCCAGCCCCATCGCATCCGGTACGGTGAGAATATCGGAAAACAGGATAGCGGCATCAAGGTCATAGCGACGCAGTGGCTGTAGCGTGACCTCACAGGCCAGTTCGGCATTTTTGCACAGCGACATGAAATCGCCGGCTTGCGAGCGAGTCGCACGGTACTCCGGCAGATAACGCCCTGCCTGACGCATCATCCATATCGGAGTCACATCCACAGGCTGGCGCAACAGCGCACGCAAATAGCGATCATTTTTCAGATCAGTCATGGTTTTTTCCTTGTAACGCCTGCGTGCAGGCATGATTGTCGCTGGCGATAGCCGATTAACGATCGGCCTCGCGGCACAGTACTACCGTGTCTTCAATCAGACGCCGGGCTACCGTACCCGGTGGCGGCAATTCCGGCAAGCGATCGTAACGGAACCAGTCGGCATCCCGCAGCTCAGACGGGTCAGGTTTCACCTCACCCCCGTCATAATCGGCCATGAACGCCATCATTAACGAGTGCGGGAATGGCCACGGCTGAGAACTGACGTAACGCAGGTTTTTGACGCGGACATTGCTCTCCTCCATCACTTCCCGCGCTACCGCCTGCTCCAGCGTTTCGCCCACTTCCACAAACCCGGCCAGCGTAGTGTACATATTGCCCTTGTGGCGCAGATGCTGCGCCAGCAAAATCTTATCGTGATCGCGGATTGCCACAATCACACAAGGCGCGATTTGCGGGTAATAGCGTTCCTTGCAGTGGGGGCACAAGCAAGCCAATTCGGTGGTGCTGGCCGTCATTTCATGACCGCAGTAGCCGCAAAACCGGTGCGAACGATAGAATTCCGCCAACTGCACGGCGCGGCCCGCCAACTGGAATAATCCGGCATCCTGGCTCAACAGTTGACGCACCGATCCCATGTCGCCGGCTTTATCCTGCAACACCAGCCAAACCGGCTCCCCCAGCCATTCTCCGACCTGACGGGCAGACAACTGCTGCAACTGCCACTGCGCTGCCGTTCCTCGTGGTAACTCACCCTGAGGCAACCAGATCTGCTGGCGGTGATAGACCACCCACCATCCGCTTTCTTCACCCTTCAGCGTCAATTCCATCTCTTTTATCGCCCCGCTTATTACCAGATTGGCATTTTACGACTATGGTTATATACAACTATGGTTATATACGACTATGGTTATAAATGATTGTCTTTATCAATAATGACACGGCTTACCGTCATCATCCTAATCGATACCCGGAGTCAACCATGCTGAAACAGTTACAACGCCTGACGGAAGACGTTGGCGGCCACTACGCCTTGATTGATCAATGGCTACAGGCCCGCAAACATCTCTTGCTGGCCTATTACCACCTGCTCAGCATTCAGACAGGGCAAACGCCGGCAGCCCAGACTCTGGGTGGGTTTTGCCATCATCTGGTCGACTATTTGTCCGTCGGGCATTTTCATGTCTACGAACGCATGTTGCAGGAAAGCGCCATGCTGAACGAGAGAAAGCTGACGCTGGCGTCGCACTTCGATATGGCGCTGCGCAGTAATACCCAACAAATCATGGATATTTACGATAGCCATCTGGCGTTTTTCATCGAGCCGGCCGACAGTCTGGCATTCCGTCAGGCATTATCCGGCGTGGGTGAAGCCTTGGCAATGCGCTTCACCCTCGAAGACAGCTTGATCCGGCTGATGTTCGATCATTGACGGCACACCGTCATCGCGCATAGAGTGTTTGTGTTTTAGCTCGCCCCGTGAAGGGGCTGTATCTTGTCGGAGTGCCCAACCCGTCTTCACGGCGCGTGGGCTGAGACCGTTCATTCGGGATCCGCGGAACCTGATCAGGTTAGTACCTGCGAAGGGAACAAGAGTAATTATATTGCCAGCCCCAGGCGCAACGCTCACGTTGTCGCCGCAACCGCAAGGCTCCACGCCACATTGCCGTTGCCAACGGGTCAGCATCCGGCCATTACTCCCTCCGAACTCCAGACAAGCAATTTTTCCTTTAATGAATAGGAACTTGCTATGTCTACAGAATCAAAGTTGTCTACAGAACCGACCCAGTCTACGGAACAGAATGTTTCCGGCGAAAAAAAATCCTCCGGTCGTCGCGAACAACGCGCCGCGGCACAGCAATTTATCGACACGCTGCGCGGCTCGACCTTTCCTAACTCGCAGCGCATTTACCTGAGCGGCTCACGCCCGGACATCCGTGTGCCGATGCGGGAAATCCAGCTTAGCCCAACACTGCTGGGCGGTAGCCGCGATAATCCGCGCTATGAAGCCAACGAGGCCATACCGGTCTATGATACCGCCGGACCGTATGGCGACCCTGCCGTCACCCCAGACGTACACCGCGGGCTCAGTAAACTGCGCGCCGGCTGGGTTGCGGAACGCGACGACACCGAAACCTTACCGCACGTCAGCTCCGGCTTTACCCAGCAACGGCTGGCGGATATCGGCCTCGACCACCTGCGTTTTGAACATCTGCCGCAGCCTAAGCGCGCCAAAGCGGGCCGTCGCGTTACCCAGTTGCATTACGCCCGTCAGGGCATCATCACGCCGGAAATGGAATTCATCGCCATCCGCGAAAACATGGGGCGAGAGCGCATTCGCGGCGAGGTACTGCGCCGGCAGCATCCGGGCCACAGTTTCGGCGCACTGCTGCCGGACAACATCACGCCGGAGTTCGTGCGTCAGGAGGTCGCCGCCGGGCGCGCCATCATCCCCGCCAACATCAACCACCCGGAATCGGAACCGATGATCATCGGCCGTAATTTTCTGGTGAAGGTGAATGCGAATATCGGCAACTCCGCCGTGACGTCCTCCATCGAAGAAGAGGTCGAGAAACTAGTGTGGGCCACGCGCTGGGGAGCAGACACCGTAATGGATTTATCCACCGGGCGCTATATTCATGAAACCCGCGAGTGGATCTTGCGCAACAGCCCGGTGCCGATCGGCACGGTGCCTATCTATCAGGCGCTGGAAAAGGTCAACGGCATCGCGGAAAACCTCACCTGGGAACTGTTCCGCGACACCTTGCTGGAACAAGCCGAACAAGGGGTGGACTACTTCACCATCCACGCCGGCGTGCTGTTACGCTATGTGCCGATGACCGCCAAACGCCTGACTGGCATTGTGTCGCGCGGCGGTTCCATCATGGCGAAATGGTGCCTGTCTCACCATCAGGAAAACTTCCTCTACCAGCATTTCCGTGAAATCTGCGAAATCTGTGCCGCCTATGACGTCGCGCTGTCGCTGGGCGATGGCCTGCGCCCCGGCTCGATTCAGGATGCCAACGACGAAGCGCAGTTCGCCGAACTGCACACGCTGGGCGAACTGACTAAAATCGCCTGGGAATACGACGTGCAGGTAATGATCGAAGGCCCCGGTCATGTGCCGATGCAGATGATCCGCCGCAACATGACCGAAGAACTGGAGCACTGCCACGAGGCGCCGTTCTACACGCTGGGCCCGCTCACCACCGACATCGCACCCGGCTACGACCATTTCACCTCCGGCATCGGCGCGGCGATGATCGGCTGGTTCGGCTGCGCCATGCTGTGCTACGTCACCCCGAAAGAGCATTTGGGGCTGCCGAACAAAAACGACGTCAAGCAGGGGCTGATCGCCTACAAGATCGCCGCTCATGCCGCCGATTTGGCGAAGGGCCACCCCGGCGCGCAGATCCGCGATAACGCCATGTCCAAGGCACGTTTTGAATTCCGCTGGGAAGATCAGTTCAATCTGGCGTTGGACCCGGAAACCGCCCGCGCCTACCACGACGAAACCCTGCCGCAGGAATCCGGTAAAGTGGCGCATTTCTGCTCAATGTGCGGACCGAAATTCTGCTCGATGAAGATCACACAGGAAGTGCGCGACTACGCCGCCCGTCAGGAAGCACAGGCACAACCGGTGGATGTCGGTATGGCGCAGATGTCCGCCGAATTCCGCGCCCGCGGCAGCGAGTTGTACCACACCGCCACCAGCCTGCCGCAGGAGGAACGCTGATGAAATGCGCATTTCCCACCACCGATGCACGGCTGGGGCTCTATCCGGTGATCGATAGCATAGCGTGGATTGAACGCCTGCTGGATGCGGGTGTTCGTACCCTCCAGTTGCGTATCAAAGACCTGCCGGCAGAGCAGGCCGAGCCTGACATTATCCGAGCGATTGCGCTTGGCCGCCAGTATCAGGCGCGGCTGTTCATCAACGACTACTGGCAACTGGCCGTGAAACACCAGGCTTATGGCGTACATCTCGGGCAGGAAGATCTCGACACCGCCGATCTGGACGCGATTCGCGCCGCCGGTCTGCGCCTGGGGGTTTCTACCCATGACGACGCCGAACTGGCGCGCGCCGTCGCCCTCGCACCGTCTTACATCGCGCTGGGCCATATTTTCCCGACCCAAACCAAAGCCATGCCATCAGCACCGCAAGGTCTGGTGGAGTTGGCCCGCCATATCCGCACGCTGGACGGACGTTTTCCCACCGTCGCTATCGGCGGCATCAGCATTGACCGGATACCGGCGGTACTGGAAACCGGGGTCGGTAGCATCGCCGTGGTCAGCGCCATCACGCAAGCGGCGGACTGGCGCACCGCCACTGCGACGCTGCTGCGACTGATTGAAGGACGGGAGGCGTAACATGCTCGACGATCAGGCATTTATGCGCTACAGCCGCCAGTTGCTGCTGGAAGATATCGGTCAGGAAGGGCAACAGAAACTGACGGACTCCCGCGTATTGCTGGTCGGGTTGGGCGGGCTGGGCTCGCCGGCAGCGCTCTATCTGGCGGCGGCAGGGGTTGGCACGCTGCTGCTGGCGGACCACGACACCCTGCACATCTCCAACCTGCAACGGCAGATTCTCTACCGCAACGCAGACCTGTCGCACCCCAAAGCGGTGCTGGCCCGCCACGCGCTGGAAGCCATCAATCCACTGGTGAAAACCGTCGCACTGACTACCCGGCTTGAAGGCGAATCACTGGCAACCGCGGTGGCGCAGGCCGATCTGGTGCTGGACTGTTGCGACAACATGACTACCCGCCACGCGGTCAACGCCGCCTGCGTCGCGGCGCAAAAACCGCTGATCAGCGCCAGCGCGGTAGGGTTCAGCGGGCAGTTGCTGGTGCTGATGCCGCCTTACCCGCACGGCTGCTACGCCTGCCTCTACCCGGACGCAACAGAACCCCAGCGCAACTGTCGCACCGCCGGCGTGCTCGGCCCGGTGGTCGGTGTGATGGGCACCTTACAGGCGCTGGAAGCGATCAAATTACTGTGTGGATTCCCCTCACCACTGGACGGCAAACTGCGGCTGTTCGATGCACGCCGGCAACAATGGACCACGTTGCAACTGGCACGCTCGGCCACCTGCCCGGTATGTGGAGGGCGAGCATGAAGATCCGGCTCAACGATGAAGTTATCGAACTGCACAGCGAATTGACCGTGGAACAGCTACTTGAGCAGTTGAACCGGCTACAACCCGGCACGGCGCTGGCTATCAATCACACCATCATCCCGCGTGACAACTGGGCGCAACAGGCCGTACACGATGGTGATGACATTCTATTGTTTCAGGCAATCGCAGGAGGTTGAGATGCTGAAGATTGCAGATACGACGTTGACCTCCCGGTTATTTACCGGGACCGGAAAATTTGCCAGTGCGCAACTGATGCAAGATGCCCTGCACGCCAGTGGCTCACAACTGGTTACGCTGGCGATGAAACGGGTGGATTTGAAAGGCGGCAGCGATGCCATTCTGGCGCCGCTGCGCGAGCTGGGCGTACATCTGTTGCCGAATACCTCCGGCGCGAAAACCGCCGCGGAAGCGGTGTTCGCCGCCCGTCTGGCACGAGAAGCGTTGGGCACGCATTGGGTGAAACTGGAAATCCACCCGGACATGAAATACCTGCTGCCTGACCCGGTGGAAACGCTAAAAGCCGCCGAGCAACTGGTGAAAGACGGTTTTGTGGTCTTGCCTTACTGCGGTGCCGACCCGGTGTTGTGTAAGCGGCTGGAGGATGCGGGCTGTGCCGCGGTGATGCCACTGGGTGCGCCCATTGGCTCTAATCAGGGGCTGCAAACACGCGATTTCCTGCGCATCATCATCGAACAGGCGCGGGTGCCGGTGGTGGTGGATGCCGGTATCGGTGCGCCCAGCCACGCCGCGGAAGCCATCGAACTGGGCGCTGATGCCGTGCTGGTCAACACTGCTATCGCCGTGGCGCGCGACCCGGTGCAAATGGCGCGCGCCTTTCGGCTGGCGGTGGACGCCGGGGCGCTCGCCCGCCAGGCCGGTCTGGGCAGCCGCCAGCACATCGCCAGCGCCACCAGCCCGCTGACCGGCTTTTTGCATCGTACGGAGGCCGTCAACTGATGAGCGCTCACTCTCAGCCGTCGTTTGAACAACGCTGGCAACAGCTGGAATGGCACGACCTGACGCTACGCATCAACAGCAAAACCGACGCCGACGTAGAACGGGCGTTATGCGCGGATCGACTCACGCGTGAAGATATGATGGCGCTGCTGTCGCCCGCCGCCAGCCGCTGGCTGGAACCACTGGCGCAACGGGCGCAACAGTTGACGCGCCAGCGCTTCGGCAACACCGTGAGCTTCTACGTACCGCTGTATCTCTCCAACCTGTGTGCCAACGACTGTACCTATTGCGGTTTTTCCATGAGCAACCACCTCAAACGCAAAACGCTGGACGAACCGGAGATCCTGCGCGAGTGCGAGGCGATCAAATCGCTGGGATTCGATCACCTGCTGTTGGTGACCGGCGAACACCAACGCAAAGTGGGGATGGACTATTTTCGCCGGATGCTGCCGTTGATTCGCCCGCAGTTCAGTTCAGTGATGATGGAAGTGCAGCCGCTGTCGCAAGCGGAGTACGCCGAGTTGAAAACCCTCGGGCTGGATGGGGTTATGGTGTATCAGGAAACCTATCACGCGGCGACCTACGCCCGCCATCACCTGCGCGGCCACAAGCAGGATTTCGCCTGGCGGCTGGCAACGCCGGACAGGCTGGGGCGCGCCGGTATCGACAAGATCGGGCTGGGGGCGTTGATCGGGCTGTCCGACAGTTGGCGTACCGACTGCTATATGGTGGCCGAGCACCTGCTGTATTTGCAGCAAACGTACTGGCAGAGCCGCTATTCGGTGTCGTTCCCGCGCCTGCGCCCTTGTGCCGGCGGCATCGAACCGGCTTCGCTGATGGATGAGGCGCAACTGATGCAGGTGATCTGCGCCTTCCGGCTACTGGCGCCCGATGTGGAGCTGTCGCTCTCCACCCGCGAGTCGCCGTTCTTCCGCGACCACATGATCCCGATCGCCATCAACAACGTCAGCGCGTTTTCCAAAACCCAACCGGGCGGCTACGCCGACGATCATCCAGAACTGGAACAATTCACCCCGCACGATAACCGCCGTCCGCAAGCGGTGGCCGATGCCCTGACCCAGGCCGGTCTGCAACCGGTGTGGAAAGACTGGGACGGTTATCTGGGAAGGCCAGACGTCAACTAAACGCCACAGGGGATCGTCACTATGCAGGCGATCCCTCCTGTTTAGTACGTTCAGGCCTCATTAACAGAAAAGCTCGAAGCGCCAACCACACCTGTAGCTTGAAGTGTGACGGGTATAGATACTATGAACCTGAGTGATGAGCAATTTGTTGTAGCCGGTTCCCGCTACAATAGGGGGACTCAACGTAATCTACATGACTTCATAATCTCATATAACGCTAAGGAAGGAGCACCAGAAAGGGTATGGACCTCATATGGGCGCGCCATGTTACGCAATAAAGAAAGGGTTAACAAATTGCTTTATGGATCATATCTATTAAAGTAATGCGTTCAAATTATCATTGAGTAATAATCACATGATTAAACAAAAAACAAAAAAACACCAAAACAATATTATCTTCGCGCTATACATTATTATTTTACTCGTTTTCATCAATCTATTCACGACAGGAGAGTATGAATGGATGATTAGCGACGGTACTATTAGCAGAATTTGTGAATTACCGATAGAGGATGGATATTTTTTTCATGCCAGCATACCATTAATAATGTTTATTCCTTTTTTCTTTTTTAAAAAAAGAAAAGTTAAGATAACCATATTATTTCTTTCTATTTTTTATTACGTATGGCGGTCTTTCTTAAGGTTTTATATCTGTTAAGGTAGATAGAGGGCCCTCTTAAATCGGTACTGTCGGCAAGACACTGACACACTGAGCGAAAAAATCAGTATCCGCCTTCAGTGAATAAAGGCAACCAACACGACCAGCCTGCAAAATACCCCTTCCCCTTGTAACGGCACCTTTGACGCTCAAGGATAAAGGGTGAAAGGGTGATCGTCTTATCCTGCCACCGGATTACTGGCGAGCTCGCCTACAATGACATTTCCCAATGTAATAATGGCGGCCTCTGTTTCCGGTGTTAATGGCTGGGCATAACTCAAACGCAGACAGTGACGATATTTCCCTGACGCAGAAAACAGCTCCCCTTCATGAATTCGGATTTTCTTGTCGACCAGCCGGTGGTTCAGCCTGACGCCATCAAACGCTTCGGGTAACTCAACCCACAGTACAAACCCACCTTGCGGGCGGCTATGACAAATCGTATCCGGAAATACGCGGCGAACCAGATTAACCAACTCCTCCAGATTGCGCTGGTAGAGTGAACGCATTCGGCGAACATGTGGCATGTAATATCCCTGCTGAATAAATTCAGCCACAGCCTGTTGGAAATGTATCGATATCGCCCCGGTACTGGTGTACTTCATATGTAAGGCCCGATCCAGATAACGTCCCGGCACTACCCATCCGATACGCAGGCCGGGAGCCAGCGTTTTGGAAAAAGAGCTGCATGTCAGAACCCGACCTTCATAATCCAGGGATTTCAACGTAATCGGCCGCGGGTAGTCATACGTGAGATCCCCGTATACATCATCTTCAATAATGGCGATGTCATAACGTTGCGCCAGCGTCATCAATGCCCGCTTGCGATGTTCCGGCATAACAAATCCCAGCGGATTGTTGCAATTCGGCACCGTCAGCACGGCCTTCACCGGCCATTGCTCCAATGCCAGCTCCAGTGCTTCAAGGCTGATACCATTGGAAAAATCAGTCGGTATTTCAATAACTTTTATGCCGTAACCACACAAAATCTGCATGATGCAATGAAATACCGGCGACTCAATAGCCACGATATCGCCGGGATTACACACCGCTCGTATTGCAATCGACAACGCTTGCGTACAGCCATGAGTTACGATGATATCCTGTGCCGACAATTGGCAACCGCTATCAATCATGAGTCGGGCAATCTGCTCGCGCAACAGCGGTAAGCCATTCAGGCTGTCATACCCTAGGGTAGCAATATCCTGTTTTTGCCCGATACGATTGACGCTTTTCCATAATGGTTTCAGCGTGCTTCGCGTAAGGTCAGGCAGGCTGCCTCCCAGTTGCAGAATTTCCGGGTCGGTACGGGAACGAAGCAGCTCCAGTACCGAATTCCATCGGGTAATTTCCACCGGACGTTGTACCGGGCGCGTCATCGCCGGGATCGGCGCGGCCGCCATACGGGGTTTAACGAAATATCCGGAACGAGGCAACGGCACAATCAGTCGCTTTTCTTCCAGCAAATGATATGCCTGCTGAACGGTACTGATACTGACGCCATGCTCCTGACTTAATGAGCGAACTGACGGCAAACGCTCGCCGCTCTGATACAACCCCTGCTCAATCCGCTGCGTCAGTAAGGTGGCCAAACGCTGATATCTCGTCATAAATATACATTCTCCTCCGGATTTCCATACAGAATAGGCGTTAAACCACCATTCAGATCGCCAGACTGGTCATCTGTATCAAAAATAAAGTCAAAGCCTGCGTCTAAAACCATACAGAGAGACTTGTCACCATCATACATGGCTATCACCTGCGGAGAACCACCATGACGATACTATTCTCTTCTCATCGCCCCGAGTTACCCCCCGACGAGTCCATTCTGTCGCGCCTGTTACAGCGGTGGAGGACCTGGCACCAGTACAATCAGACGCGCAAGATCCTGAATGAACTGAACGATGCACACCTCAAAGATATTGGTCTAAAACGGGAAGATATAGAGCGCCTTTATCGACGCTGACCCGGAAGCGATCTCATAACATGAAAACAACGACAGGCGGCTACGGCCGTCTGTCTTGATAAACCGCTATCGCGATAATCACTTACTCTCTTTAAACCACGAAGTGGTTGCTAAAAACAGGTACAGATCACACCAAAAATCATCATTCAGAGGATAAACGCTGCCATCTGTATGCTCACAATGGTTATTTTCTGCGTCTGTATTGTCAGCACTACTGGTTTCACACTGTGTACTAACACAGCACATCGGGAATGACGCCATGATACAGTCACCTTTTCAAGCCAATGCCGGTACCAAACCTCGTCCTTTCCTGCACCGTTTACATCAGTACTGGCGCACCTGGCGACAACGGATACAGGCACGAAATGCGCTACAAAAACTAAACAACGATCGGTTGGAGGATATCGGACTCACTCGCCGGGATGTGGACAACTTATGGTAGCAACGAATAAACGATAGCGAACGGAACAACGCGCAAGCGAGGCCGAATATGCGAGACGCCGCGCAGAAAAAAGCAATCAATACAGAGAGAAAGCGATGGTATGCGTACTGTTGCGCACATCACAGAGTTGCCCGTCGCTATACGAACGGCCGGTTGTTACAGTGCGCGAGCTGATACAGCCGGAACCGAAGCTTGCCATCGATTCCGCCGCCTCCGGGCCAGCGTGAAGGAGAGAAAACCACGCTGGCTGTCAACATCGTGTCGGGCTACTCGGTTGGGTAGCCCGGCATCGCCCACACAGAAGGCCAGTATTTACTTTGACCGCATACATTGGAAAACTGCTCGCTCACCAGTTGGAACGCCTTGCCGTCAAACGCCCACTTGGCACGCTCCCCTGATCCGCATACGCTGCCTACATATACAGTATGAGACAACAAACCGGTTTGCGGATCGTAATCAGCATTCATCGGCCCTTCTTCCATTTCAACCAGTGCTGCATTGCTGATACTCAAGGCCAACAGTTTCACCGGTTTTGCCGCCTGTGGATTACTACGAGGGGTGATAAAAAGATCGCTGGCACCCTGATAGGCACCAGGGGAACATTCTCGCATAACCAACGCCAGCTTACCGCTCAGTGGAAACGCCTCCAGCTTTTCAGAAGACTTTTCACCTTCATCTGGCTCGCACAACACGCTCTGGTGTGCCTTACTGACCGCCGCAGCCAGTGCATCCCCATTACTAAGCGGTTCAGGTTGATGATAGGTAATATCAACCCGCTGCCCGGTAGGCACTGGCGGAACCTGCGAAACATCTCCTTCGCCGATGTTTAACAATGCGCTGCGGTTCTTCAATCGGCCTTGCCGTTCGTCCGCAAGCAGCAACGCCGCACTCAACCCGCTCAGCGACACCACTGCCCCATCTGCTTCATCCTGAACTACCGGCGGTTCCACCAACGTGAGTTGCTGCGCATTTCTCGCGGCCTGAATAAACCGCTGAATCACCTCCAGCCGGGTGGTGTAGCGATAAAACTTGCCATCGCTATCCGGCTCGCTATCCACCTGCCAGTCAGCGGCATCAAGCGGAAATGGAGCACCGTCCAGATATACGACATGCTGATCAGGCTTTAGCAGAAGAGAGAGAGAAACCTTTCCCGAAACACCAGCATCGCGCTTAAGAATGACATATAGATAAGAGAACCTATCCGCATAATTATTAAGCTGACAGGTATTCAGGTTGTTACAGGTCACCTGCCAGCCTTTAAAGTCTTTCTGTACCGGCACTGGATACCCCAGGATTTTAGCCTCCGCCGCCAATGCGTTGCCAGACAGTAGCGCCAGCGCCACACCGAAAAACAGGTTCTTCGTAAATTGCATAAACATATCCCTTCAAATCGCGTACCTGCTACTCGCAGAACGCGATAATCCTTTCAGAGGTAAATAACAATAGAAAAACAGGTTAGCCATTACCAATACGACAACCCGCACAACAACATCGTGTCGGGCTACTCGGTTGGGTAGCCCGGCATCGCCCACACAGAAGGCCAATCTCCCGGCTGCCCGCCGTTACACTCCGGCTGATAATTGTAAGCCACAAGCTGGAAAGTTTTACCGTCAAATACCCACTGCGCGCTTTCACCACAGTCGGCGATACCTCGCCCCTTGGCGGAGTGATATAACATGCCGGTTTCCGGGTCATAATCCACTTCGGTAAACCAGCGGATTTTTTCTTCACGGCTTTCCACCGTACGAATGGGCCTGGGTAATTCCAGCAACTGCGCCGCCTGCGGGTTATTGCGCGGCGTAACAAACAGCATACTGGAGGATTGATAAGCCCCCATGCCGCAATTCAACATCACCAGTGCCAGCTCATTGGTCAGCGGTTCAGCCTCACTCAGCTGTCGGGCTTCTTTACTCAGCCCGCAGTCTTCCTCTTCCAGCAAAGTTTTTTTAGCGTTAACAACGCCGTTAATCAGCGCCTTGGCGTTCGTCAGCGGCGGCGGTTGAGTATAGGCGGGGCTGATTTCCTGTCCCACCGGCACCGACGGCACCTGCGTCACATCACCATTGCCGACCTGCAACAACGCGCTACGGTTATTCAAGCGCCCTTGTCGCTCATCCGCCAGCAATAACGCTGCATTCAGGCCGTTAAGCGAGATGGATTCTTCCTGATTATTACTCTGATTGCCGCCATGTTCTGACAGCGACAACCGTTTGGCATTTTTGGCCGCCAGCGCAAACTGCTGGATGACATCTAACTGGTCGGTATGGACGTAAAATGCCCCCTCCTCCTCGTCTGTCTGCCAGGCAGGCTGCGCCAGCGGGAAACGGACGCCATCCAGATACAGCGCCTGACGTTTATCCGCCAGATCGAAGTCCAATGAGATTTTCCCCTGAGCGCCCGCTTCACGTTTTAGCGTTACGCGTAGATACGGGTCATTATTTCTGATATCGCAATCATTCAGGTTATTACAGGTTACCTGCCAGTGCCTGAACACCTTCTGCACCGGAACCGGGTAACCGGAAGGCATCTCGCCAGCGCTGAATGCACTGCCGGACAGCAAAACCAGAATGATGCCTGAAAGCGCTGTGTTAAATCGCATCGGACATTCCTTATGAAACTGCCATGCTGATGTTATAACGCAATTATGTCTTTTCCCCGCATCCAAAAAAACGCTGAAAGCGTTTTTTAACGTCGCCTGCGACGGCCCGCAGGGTGAGTTCCACCGTCGGGGGGAACGAATCACAAAACGCTGAAAGCGTTTTCAGACTGCTGACAAACGCATTAACTACAGGATGAAGCATCTTTCCGGCGTCAAAAACTGCGCTGAGGTAGGCGGCTTCGCCGGGTGAGCCGCATGGACGCGGCGAAAGCCCGTGCCGTGTTGGGAACACGTCACGGGCGGCCCGAACCGCGAAGGCGAACGCCGAAGGTAGCGCGTAGCGCCGCAGTTTAGCCACCAGCCAGTGGTCAAGGAGAGGTGGCGCTTGCACCTCTCCTTGTCGTGCGTGCAATGAAGCTGCAAAGAAATTACACCGTTTATCCCGCACGAAATTATTCACTGACCGGACAAACTTCACCATTCACAAGACAATATAGCTGTTTGTCAACAGCCTCAAAACGCTGAAAGCGTTTTTTAACGTCGCTTGCGACAGCCCGGTCGACTGAATGTCGCATCGAGCTATTGTGAAACAATCACGGACACGAATAAAAGCTTCCGGTATGAAATAAGAATATAAAAAAACCGCACCTTATCGCTAAGGTACGGTTTTTTATTATCGGTGAAAGTGACGATTATTCGTCGTCGCTACCACCCAGACCTGCATTCAGCAGCTCAGCCAGGTTGGCAGAGGCTTCTTCGGCGCTCACCTGTGGTGTAACCGGCTGCTCGCCCGCCTGACGGCGACGCATACGGTCCTGATGATACGCATAACCCGTACCAGCCGGGATCAGTCGACCCACGATGACGTTCTCTTTCAGGCCACGCAGCTCATCACGTTTACCGGCAACCGCCGCTTCCGTCAGTACGCGAGTCGTTTCCTGGAACGACGCCGCGGAAATGAAGGACTCGGTAGCCAGAGACGCTTTGGTGATACCCAGCAGGTCGCGGCTGTAAGTTGCCGAGATCTTGCCGTCCGCTTCCAACTGACGATTGGCGATCTTGATGCGCGACATTTCTACCTGCTCGCCTTCCAGGAACTCGGAGCTACCCGGATTGACGATGGTACCTTTACGCAGCATCTGACGAACGATAACTTCGATGTGTTTATCGTTAATCTTAACGCCCTGCAAGCGGTAAACTTCCTGCACTTCGTTGGTGATGTAACGGGTTACCGCGTGTACACCACGCAAGCGCAGAATGTCATGCGGAGATTCCGGACCGTCGGAAATCACATCGCCGCGTTCCACACGCTCACCTTCGAACACGTTGAGCTGACGCCATTTCGGAATCATCTCTTCGTACGGTTCGCTGCCATCAACCGGCGTGATCACCAGACGACGTTTGCCTTTGGTTTCTTTACCGAAGGACACCACGCCGCTGACTTCCGCCAGAATTGCCGGCTCTTTCGGACGACGGGCTTCGAACAGGTCGGCAACGCGCGGCAGACCACCGGTAATATCCTTGGTACCGCCGGATTCCTGCGGAATACGCGCCAAGGTGTCACCCGCACCGATCTGTGCACCGTCTTCCAACTGAACAATTGCTTTGCCCGGCAGGAAGTACTGTGCCGGCATGTCGGTGCCCGGGATCAGTACATCGTTGCCGTTGGCGTCAACGATTTTCAGCGCCGGACGCAGGTCTTTACCGCCACCGGTACGTTCCGCACTGTCCAGAACCACGATGGAAGACAGGCCGGTCAGTTCGTCGGTCTGACGTGTAATCGTCTGGCCGTCGATCATGTCGGTAAAGCGAATGCTACCGCCCACTTCGGTGATAACCGGCATGGTATGCGGATCCCAGTTCGCGACGGTTTCACCGCCCGCGACATCGTCACCGTTACCTTTCGCCATCACCGCACCGTAAGGCACTTTATAGCTTTCTTTGGTACGGCCGAATTCGTCGATCAGTTTCAGCTCGGTATTACGCGAGGTGATGACCAGCTTACCGGCGTTGTTCATAACGAACTTGGCATTGCTCAGTCGCAACGTACCCTTGTTTTTCACCTGAATGCTGGACTCGGCTGCCGCACGCGATGCCGCACCACCGATGTGGAACGTACGCATCGTCAGCTGTGTACCCGGCTCACCGATGGACTGTGCCGCGATAACCCCGATAGCCTCACCTTTGTTGATGATGTGGCCACGCGCCAGGTCACGACCATAGCACTTGGCGCACACGCCGAAGTCGGTTTCACAACCAACCACGGAGCGCACTTTCACGGCATCAACCGAGTTTTCTTCTAACAGGTCACACCATTTCTCGTTCAGCAGGGTATTACGCGGAACCAGAATGTCGGCCGTACCCGGTTTCAGCACGTCTTCTGCCGTCACACGGCCCAGCACGCGCTCACGCAGCGGCTCTTTCACGTCGCCGCCTTCGATAACCGGCGTCATCATGATGCCTTCGTGGGTGCCGCAATCGTCTTCGGTGACAACCAAGTCCTGCGCCACGTCAACCAGACGACGGGTCAGATAACCGGAGTTCGCGGTTTTCAGTGCGGTATCCGCCAGACCTTTACGCGCACCGTGCGTGGAGATGAAGTACTGGAGTACGTTCAGACCTTCACGGAAGTTCGCGGTGATCGGCGTTTCGATGATGGAGCCATCCGGCTTCGCCATCAGACCACGCATCCCCGCCAGCTGACGAATCTGTGCCGCAGAACCACGCGCACCGGAGTCGGCCATCATAAAGATGCTGTTGAAGGACACCTGTTTCTCTTCTTCGCCGTTACGGTTGATAACGGTTTCGGTAGAGAGGTTTTCCATCATCGCTTTGGCCACGCGCTCGTTCGCCGCAGCCCAGATATCGATAACTTTGTTGTAGCGTTCGCCCGCGGTTACCAGACCAGACTGGAACTGCTCCTGAATCTCGGCGACTTCGGCTTCCGCTTCGCTGATGATTTCCACTTTCTTCGCCGGGATCACCATATCGTCGATACCAACGGAAGAACCGGAACGCGCCGCGTAAGCAAAACCGGTGTACATGATCTGGTCGGCGAAAATAACCGTCGGCTTCAGACCCAACACGCGGTAGCAGGTGTTCAGCATCTTGGAGATTGCTTTCTTACCCAACGCCTGGTTGACGATGGAATAAGGCAGACCTTTCGGCACGATCATCCACAGAATCGCACGACCTACGGTAGTGTCGATCAGGCTGGTTTTCTGCGTCCACTCGCCCTGCGCATTCTTCTGATGCTCGGTAATACGCACTTTTACCCGCGCATGAAGCGAAGCCAGACCCGCACGATAAATACGCTCTGCTTCTTTCGGACCGGTCAGCACCATGCCTTCGCCTTTGGCGTTAACACAGTCACGGGTCATGTAGTACAGACCCAACACCACGTCCTGAGACGGAACGATGATCGGCTCACCGTTCGCCGGCGACAGAATGTTGTTGGTGGACATCATCAGCGCACGCGCTTCGAGCTGGGCTTCCAGCGTCAGCGGTACGTGAACAGCCATCTGGTCGCCGTCGAAGTCGGCGTTATAGGCCGCACACACCAATGGGTGCAACTGAATCGCTTTACCTTCGATCAGAACCGGTTCGAACGCCTGAATACCCAAACGGTGCAGCGTCGGCGCACGGTTCAGCAGTACCGGGTGTTCGCGGATAACTTCATCCAGGATATCCCATACTACCGCTTCTTCGCGTTCTACCATCTTCTTGGCCGCTTTGATGGTGGTAGCAAGACCACGCAGTTCCAGCTTGCCGTAGATGAACGGTTTGAACAGTTCCAGCGCCATTTTCTTCGGCAGACCGCACTGATGCAGACGCAGGTACGGACCTACGGTGATAACAGAACGACCGGAGTAGTCCACACGCTTACCGAGCAGGTTCTGACGGAAACGACCCTGCTTACCTTTGATCATATCGGCCAAAGATTTCAGCGGACGCTTGTTAGAACCGGTGATGGCACGACCGCGACGGCCGTTATCCAGCAGCGCATCGACCGCTTCCTGCAACATACGTTTTTCGTTACGTACGATGATATCGGGCGCAGCCAGATCCAACAGACGTTTCAAACGGTTGTTACGGTTGATCACGCGGCGATACAGATCGTTCAGATCGGAAGTCGCGAAACGGCCGCCATCCAGCGGAACCAGCGGACGCAGGTCCGGCGGCAGCACCGGCAGCACGGTCAGGATCATCCACTCCGGCTTGTTGCCGGACTGTACGAACGCTTCCAGCAGCTTGATGCGCTTGGTCAGTTTCTTACGTTTGGTCTCGGAGTTGGTTTCGTTCAGCTCTTCGCGCAGCTGTTCGCATTCCTGCTCCAGATCCATATTCTTCAGCAGAGCCTGGATAGCCTCGGCGCCCATTTTGGCGTCGAATTCGTCACCGAACTCTTCCAGCGCATCCAGATACTGCTCTTCGGTCAGGATCTGACGGCGTTCCAGGTTGGTCATCCCACCTTCGACCACCACGTAAGATTCAAAATACAGTACACGTTCGATATCGCGCAGCGGCATATCCAGCAGCAGGCCGATACGGGACGGCAGAGATTTCAGGAACCAGATGTGAGCGGTCGGAGAGGCCAGCTCGATGTGGCCCATGCGCTCACGACGCACTTTAGTCTGGGTCACTTCAACGCCGCACTTCTCGCAAATTACGCCACGGTGTTTCAGGCGCTTGTACTTACCGCACAAGCACTCATAGTCTTTTACCGGCCCGAAGATACGGGCACAGAACAGACCGTCACGTTCCGGTTTGAACGTACGGTAGTTAATGGTTTCTGGCTTTTTCACTTCACCAAAAGACCAGGAACGGATCATGTCTGGCGAGGCCAGAGCAATTTTGATCGCATCAAACTCTTCGGTTTTAGTTTGCGCTTTCAGAAACTTTAATAAGTCTTTCACGGATTGGCTCCTGTCGGAGTTAGACCTGTCAGGCACCTGAACCCTGCCGTTAACACAGCTCAGGTGCCCCTGTAACGAATGCTCGCAGCGCTATCGGGCCGGGATTACTCTTCTTCCAGCTCGATGTTGATACCCAGGGAGCGGATTTCTTTCAACAATACGTTGAAGGACTCCGGCATACCCGGTTCCATCCGGTGATCGCCATCCACGATGTTCTTATACATCTTGGTACGGCCGTTCACGTCATCGGATTTCACCGTCAGCATTTCCTGCAGGGTATAGGCTGCGCCGTAAGCTTCCAGCGCCCACACTTCCATCTCACCGAAGCGCTGACCACCGAACTGCGCCTTACCACCCAACGGCTGTTGGGTAACCAAGCTGTAAGAGCCGGTAGAACGGGCATGCATCTTGTCATCCACCAAGTGGTTCAGTTTCAGCATGTACATGTAGCCCACGGTAACCGGACGCTCGAACTGCTCGCCAGTACGGCCGTCGAACAACGTAATCTGACCGGAAGTCGGCAGATCGCCGAGTTTCAGCAACTCTTTGATCTCGTTTTCCTTGGCACCGTCGAACACCGGCGTGGCGATCGGCATACCTTTCTTCAGATTTTCCGCCAGACGCAGCACTTCTTCATCGCTGAAGGTGTTCAGGTCGACTTTCTGGCGTACATCGTTACCCAGGTCATAAGCGCGCTGGATGAACTCACGCAGTTTGGCCACTTCCTGATGCTGCTTGAGCATGGCGTTGATTTTGTCGCCGATGCCTTTCGCCGCCATACCCAGGTGGGTTTCCAGAATCTGACCGATGTTCATACGTGACGGTACGCCCAGCGGGTTCAGTACGATGTCGACCGGCGTGCCGTTCTCGTCGTAAGGCATATCTTCGATCGGGTTGATCTTGGAGATAACACCCTTGTTACCGTGGCGACCTGCCATCTTGTCACCCGGCTGGATCTGACGTTTAACCGCCAGATACACCTTAACGATCTTCAGCACGCCCGGCGCCAGATCATCACCCTGGGTGATTTTGCGGCGTTTAGCTTCGAGTTTCTTCTCGAATTCGTGTTTCAGCTCGTCGTACTGCTCAGCCAACTGCTCCAGCTGATTCTGCTTCTCTTCGTCGGTCAGACCCAGCTCCAGCCAACGCTCACGCGGCAGCTTGTCCAGTTTGTCGGCTTCGACGCCACCGGCAACCAGCACATCATGGATACGGGCAAACAGACCGGCTTCCAGAATCTGCAGTTCTTCAGTCAGGTCTTTCTTGGCCTGCTTAAGCTGCATTTCTTCGATTTCCAACGCACGCTTGTCTTTTTCCACGCCATCGCGGGTAAAGACCTGCACGTCGATAACCGTACCGGAAACGCCGTTCGGCACACGCAGAGAAGAGTCTTTCACGTCAGACGCCTTCTCACCGAAGATCGCACGCAGCAGTTTCTCTTCCGGCGTCAGCTGAGTTTCGCCTTTCGGCGTCACTTTACCGACCAGAATGTCGCCACCGGTCACTTCCGCACCGATGTAAACGATACCGGATTCATCCAGCTTGGAGAGCGCTGCTTCACCCACGTTCGGGATGTCGGCGGTGATCTCTTCCGGCCCCAGCTTGGTGTCGCGAGACACGCACGCCAGTTCCTGAATGTGGATGGTAGTAAAACGGTCTTCCTGTACTACACGCTCGGAAACGAGGATGGAGTCTTCGAAGTTGTAACCGTTCCACGGCATGAACGCCACGCGCATGTTCTGACCGAGCGCCAGTTCGCCGAGGTCGGTAGACGGGCCGTCAGCCAGCACGTCGCCGCGCTCAACCGGCTCACCCAGCGACACACACGGCATCTGGTTGATACAGGTGTTCTGGTTGGAACGGGTATATTTGGTCAGGTTGTAGATATCGATGCCCGCTTCGCCCGGATACATCTCTTCTTCGTTAACTTTGATAACGATACGAGAAGCATCGACGTACTGCACGGTACCGCCGCGTTTAGCAACCGCGGTTACACCGGAGTCAACGGCAACAGCACGTTCCATACCCGTACCAACCAGCGGCTTGTCGGCACGCAGGGTCGGCACGGCCTGACGTTGCATGTTCGCACCCATCAGGGCGCGGTTGGCGTCATCGTGTTCCAGGAACGGGATCAGAGAGGCGCCCACGGAGACCACCTGTTGGGTGGAAACGTCCATGTAGTCAACCTGATCGCGGCTGAACAAGCTGGATTCGCCTTTGCTACGGCAGGTGACCAATTCATCGATGAAGTGGCCTTCGTCATCCAGGTTGGTGTTCGCCTGGGCAATAACGTAGTTGCCTTCTTCGATCGCCGACAGGTAATGAATTTCGTCGGTTACCACGCCATCGCGTACACGGCGGTACGGGGTTTCCAGGAAACCATACTCGTTAGTCTGTGCATACACGGACAGCGAGTTGATCAGACCGATGTTCGGACCTTCCGGCGTTTCGATAGGACATACACGACCGTAGTGAGTCGGGTGTACGTCACGCACTTCAAAGCCGGCGCGCTCACGCGTCAGACCGCCTGGGCCCAATGCGGAGATACGGCGTTTGTGCGTAATCTCGGACAGCGGGTTGTTCTGGTCCATAAACTGAGACAGCTGGCTGGAACCGAAGAACTCTTTCACCGCTGCGGAAATCGGCTTGGCGTTGATCATGTCCTGCGGCATCAGCGTGTCCAGGTCGCCCAGAGACAGACGCTCTTTCACCGCACGCTCAACACGCACCAGACCAACGCGGAATTGGTTTTCCGCCATTTCACCGACAGAACGGATACGACGGTTACCCAGATGGTCGATATCGTCGACTTCACCCTTACCGTTACGGATATCGATGAGTTTTTTCATCACATCGATAATGTCTGCCTTGCTCAGAATGCCGGAGCCTTCAATTTCTTCGCGCAGCAGAGAACGGTTGAACTTCATACGGCCAACCGCGGACAGATCGTAACGATCTTCAGAGAAGAACAGATTTTCGAACAGAGTCTCAGCGGCTTCGCGTGTCGGCGGCTCGCCAGGACGCATCATGCGGTAGATCTCAACCAGCGCGCTCAAGCGATCGTTGGTCGGATCGACACGCACGGTCTCGGACATGTACGGGCCGTGATCCAGATCGTTGGTGAACAGCGTGTCAATACGCTTGTGACCAGCCTGACTCAGTTTGGCCAGCAGATCCAGCGACAGTTCCATGTTCGCCATCGCGATCACTTCACCGGTGCTTTCATCCACATAGTCTTTCGCCAGCACTTTGCCTGCGATGTATTCAACCGGTACTTCAATACGTTCGATACCGTCTTTTTCCAACTGACGGATATGGCGCGCAGTGATGCGGCGGCCTTTCTCAACGTAAACTTTGCCGTCGGCTTCAATGTCGAACGAGGCGGTTTCACCGCGCAGACGTTCAGGCACCAGTTCCATCTGCAGCTTGTTGTTGTGGATTTCATACACCACTTTATCGAAGAACAGATCCAGAATTTCTTCGGTGGAGTAATTCAAGGCACGCAGAATGATGGTAGCCGGCAGTTTACGGCGACGGTCGATACGGACAAACAGGTTGTCTTTCGGGTCGAATTCAAAGTCCAGCCAGGAACCACGGTAAGGAATGATACGTGCGTTATACAGCACCTTACCGGAAGAGTGGGTTTTACCCTTATCGCTGTCAAAGAAGACGCCAGGACTACGATGCAACTGAGAAACGATAACACGCTCAGTACCATTGATAACAAAGGTACCGTTGTCGGTCATGAGCGGAATCTCGCCCATGTACACTTCTTGTTCTTTGATGTCTTTAACGGTGCCTTCCGGCGCTTCGCGCTCGTAGATCACCAGACGCAGCTTCACGCGCAATGGCGCAGAGAAGGTCACACCGCGGATTTGACACTCTTGTACGTCAAATACCGGCTCACCCAGGCGATAACTCACGTACTGCAGCTCGGAATTACCGCTGTAACTTGAGATAGGGAATACGGAACGGAATGCAGCTTCCAGACCATACTGACCTTCCGGATCTTGCTCGATAAACTTCTGGAACGAGTCAAGCTGGATAGAAAGGAGATATGGGATATCCAACACTTGCGGACGTTTCCCAAAATCCTTACGAATGCGTTTTTTCTCGGTATAGGAGTAAACCATAGGGTTCCTCAGCTCGCTGACAAGTCGACCCACTTTGTCCGCCCTGATAAGGACGGTTCATGCAACACTATTTATGTCGATCGGAAAGTGGAACACATTCCGCAATACCTGTTTCTATCACTCTTAAATCATTTCATTGCGCTTTACACAGGGCGAGCGGCTCTGGCGCAGTATATTAAGTCGTCGATAGAAACAAACATTGATGGGAAACCGGCAGTCAAACAGTGTGAAACACTACCGGCGCCCTACAGCGCAAAAAGGCTGGTGACCAAAAAGTCACCAGCCATCAGCCTAACGAATCAGGCTGCAACCGGAAGGGTTGGCTTATTTAACTTCAACTTCAGCGCCAGCTTCTTCCAGAGATTTCTTCAGAGCTTCAGCGTCATCTTTGCTCACGCCTTCTTTCAGGGCAGCCGGAGCAGATTCAACCAGATCTTTAGCTTCTTTCAGGCCCAGACCAGTTGCGCCACGAACAGCCTTGATAACGGCAACTTTGTTAGCGCCGACAGCTTTCAGGATAACGTCGAACTCGGTTTTCTCTTCAGCAGCTTCAGCCGGAGCAGCAGCTACAGCAACAGCGGCAGCAGCAGAAACGCCGAATTTTTCTTCCATTGCAGAGATCAGCTCAACAACGTCCATTACAGACATAGCGGCTACTGCTTCAATGATTTGATCTTTAGTGATAGACATGACAATTGTTCCTAACAATCAGAAAAAGTTTATACGTTAGCAAATGCGATAACAGGAAAAGTGCGATTAAGCAGCTTCTTTCTGATCGCGAACAGCAGCCAGAGTGCGGACCAGTTTGCCTGCAGAGGCTTCTTTCATGGTCGCCATCAGGCGTGCAATTGCTTCTTCGTAAGTCGGCAGAGTAGCCAGACGGTCAATTTGAGCCGCCGGAATCAACTCACCTTCAAAGGCTGCCGCTTTGACCTCAAATTTTGCATTCGCTTTCGCGAACTCTTTGAACAGACGAGCAGCTGCGCCCGGGTGTTCCATCGAGTATGCAATCAGGGTCGGACCAACAAACGTGTCTTTCAGGCATTCGAACTGAGTGCCTTCAACGACGCGGCGCAGCAAGGTGTTGCGAACAACACGCATGTATACGCCAGCTTCACGACCTGCTTTACGCAGTTCAGTCATTTTATCTACGGTAACGCCGCGGGAATCCGCAACTACCGCAGACAGCGCGCCTTTGGCAACTTCGCTGACTTCAGCAACAATCGCTTGTTTGTCTTGAAGATTTAATGCCATTAGCTTTTGCTCCTGGATTTAGCCGGAAAAAATTTCCGGAACTCACTTCACCCGCCACCAACTTAGTAGACAGGCGTTAAAACACGGTGAGCAGAATCCAGCAGACTATTCTTTAAAAAAGGATAAAAATGTCTTTAAAAAAGAATAAAAATGTTCTTTAGGCTCTGTCACCGTCTACGCAGGAAAATTAAGTTTCTAACGAAACACCTGCGGTCTTGGACGGAGGCCTGGATAGGCCAGGCTCCAACCGAAAAATCGTCTCTTGTTCATTTACAGAACAACGGGCGTAAGATTATAAAGAAATCCTTCGCCCGCGTAAAGAGGAACAAAAGCTATCAGTTTGCGACTGCGTTCAGGCCGCTCTGATCGATGGCAACGCCAGCACCCATGGTGGTGGAGAGGCTAACTTTCTTGATGTACACGCCTTTTGCCTGAGCCGGTTTAGCTTTTTTCAGCGCAACCAGCAGAGCTTCCAGGTTTTCTTTCAGTTTGTCAGCGTCGAAATCAACCTTACCGATGGTGCTATGGATGATACCGTTCTTGTCGTTACGGTAACGCACCTGACCGGCCTTGGCGTTTTTCACTGCTTCGGCTACGTTCGGGGTTACAGTACCCACTTTCGGGTTCGGCATCAGACCACGCGGACCGAGGATCTGGCCCAGTTGACCAACAACGCGCATTGCATCCGGAGAAGCAATAACGACGTCGAAGTTCATCTCGCCTTTCTTGATCTGCTCAGCCAGGTCATCCATGCCTACCAGGTCAGCGCCGGCAGCTTTTGCCGCTTCAGCGTTAGCGCCCTGAGTAAACACAGCTACGCGAACAGTACGACCAGTACCGTGCGGCAGTACGGTTGCACCACGAACGTTCTGATCAGATTTACGTGCATCGATGCCCAGGTTTACGGCAACGTCAACACTTTCAACAAATTTAGCAGTGGCCAGCTCTTTTAGCAGGGCAACGGCTTCGTTGATGTCATACTGTTTGGTTACATCAACTTTTTCACGGATCACGCGCATGCGCTTGGTCAGCTTAGCCATTTCTTAGTCCTCCACTACCAGGCCCATGGAACGAGCAGTACCTTCGATGGAACGCGCCATGGCTTCCACGTTGGCACCCGTCATGTCCGCCGCTTTGGTCTGAGCGATTTCCAGAACCTGAGCACGGGTCACTTTACCGACTTTGTCTTTGTTCGGTTTACCGGAACCAGACTTGATACCAGCCGCTTTTTTCAGCAGTACAGATGCCGGCGGAGTTTTGGTAACGAAGGTGAAAGAACGGTCGGCGTAAACGGTGATAACAACAGGAATCGGCAAACCTTTTTCCAGGCTTTCTGTTTTAGCATTGAATGCCTTACAGAATTCCATGATGTTAACACCCTGCTGACCCAGAGCCGGACCGACTGGCGGGCTCGGGTTAGCCATACCAGCTGCAACCTGCAGCTTGACGTAGGCTTGTACTTTCTTGGCCATTTAGCTTTCCTCTAATGGGTAATAACGCTTCACAAAGAAGCTCCCCGCGATTTATAAACATGTTATGCGTCTGACGACACATAAAACAAAGGCGCGAAATTGTAGGTCAATTTCGCGCCGGATACAAGTATCGAATTCAGGCAATAATCAGCCTTTTTCCACCTGGCTGAAATCCAGCTCGACAGGCGTTGCACGACCAAAGATGGATACAGAAACCTTCAAGCGGCTTTTCTCGTAATCGACTTCTTCCACCACACCGTTGAAATCGGCAAACGGGCCATCGTTGACGCGCACCATTTCACCCGGTTCGAACAGGGTTTTCGGCCGCGGCTTATCACCGACCTGCTGCAGACGATTCATAATCGCATCGACTTCTTTATCGCTGATCGGTGCAGGGCGATCGGACGTTCCGCCGATGAATCCCATGACACGTGGTACGCTGCGAACTAAATGCCAGCTGGCATCATCCATCACCATCTGTACCAGCACATAACCAGGGAAGAATTTGCGCTCGCTTTTACGACGCTGGCCGCCACGAATTTCAACCACCTCTTCGGTCGGAACCATGACCTCACCAAAGTGGTCTTCCATGTTATGGAGTTTGATATGTTCACGCAGAGACTGTGCTACGCGACCTTCAAAGCCAGAAAACGCCTGAACGACGTACCAACGTTTCTTTGGAGCTTCAGACATCTTAGAACCTCAGGCCAGTAATAAACGATACCAGACGCACCAGAATGCCATCCAGTCCCCACAAAATCAGCGACATAACGGCGGTTACAGCAGCAACGATCAGAGTGGTGTGCAACGTTTCCTGCCGGGTCGGCCAGATCACCTTGCGAACTTCGGTACGAGCTTCACGCGCAAACAACACCGTTGCCTTGCCCTTCGTCGTCAGCAATGCTACGCCGCCTGCAGCGACGATTAAAACAACCACAGCCAACGCACGCAGCGGCAAACTGAATTCACGGTAGTAATAGTTACCTACAATTGCCGCGATCAGTAATACTGCAACAACCAGCCATTTCAGCGCCTCAAGACCACGCCCGCTCTCCTGAGCTTCGGTATTCGCACTCATAAACCAACCTGTCACTAGATTCAGACAAATAATTTTGCCCTGCCGTAAGGGCAAACCAGACCGGAAAGTGTTCTTAAAATCAAGCTATCCGGGACTCACACCGCTTACACAGAGCCTATCTCACCAATGATTATACTGCACAATCGCTGATGAGATAGGTTCTACGACGACAGCGTAGAAAAAGGGCATCAAATGATGCCCTTTTACCGCATGTTGCGTCAAATTTTATCAGCAATTAAGCGATAACTTTGGCAACCACGCCGGCGCCTACAGTACGGCCGCCTTCACGGATTGCGAAACGCAGACCGTCG
>NZ_SZVX01000031.1:0-36139 GCF_007210685.1 Dickeya sp. ws52 | reverse complement strand
TGCCGAACTCAGAAGTGAAACGCCGTAGCGCCGATGGTAGTGTGGGGTCTCCCCATGCGAGAGTAGGGAACTGCCAGATACTCAATAGCAAGAAGGCCGCCTTTTAGGTGGCCTTTTTCTTTTTCATCATTCAAACGCTTTGGTTGAATTTTTGTAGTGGACCGCTCTATCCACGCCATGTCGCCGGCTTAAATAATGGCCTCAGGCGGTGTGAGTCTTTGCCTGAATCACTGCGTCTGCTTTACTTTGTCTGCTATAAGATAACAATTAGATAACAGACAACAACAGGGTAAAGCGTGCATGGTGAATACAATAAAGTCACAGGATGGAACAACGATCAGTAACGTGGGCTCGCGTCAGCGAATCTGGGCAATCGTTGGTGCATCATCGGGTAATTTAGTCGAATGGTTTGATTTTTACGTCTATTCGTTTTGTTCTCTTTATTTTGCCCACATCTTCTTTCCAACCGGAAATGCGACGACGCAGCTGTTACAAACTGCCGGTGTTTTCGCCGCCGGATTTCTGATGCGCCCTATCGGGGGGTGGTTGTTTGGCTATATTGCTGATAAATATGGCCGTAAACGATCTATGCTGATTTCTGTATGCATGATGTGTCTGGGGTCGCTGGTCATCGCCTGCTTACCCGGTTATGCAACTATCGGCGTTTGGGCGCCATTATTGCTGCTGATGGCCCGTTTATTCCAGGGATTGTCGGTGGGTGGCGAATACGGTACCAGCGCTACCTACATGAGCGAAGTGGCGTTGGAAGGGCGTAAAGGATTTTATGCGTCATTTCAATATGTCACGTTGATAGGGGGACAATTACTGGCGTTACTGGTCGTGGTTATCCTGCAATACGTGCTTTCCGATACGGAATTACGTTCATGGGGATGGCGTATTCCCTTTGCGTTGGGGGCGGCTCTGGCAGTTGTTGCCCTGTTTCTGCGCCGATCGCTTAATGAAACATCAGACAGCGAAACACGCGCACGTAAGGATGCCGGCTCGTTACGCGGGCTTTGGCGCAATCGTAGTGCTTTTATCATGGTGTTGGGTTTTACCGCCGGCGGTTCGCTCAGTTTCTATACCTACACTACCTATATGCAGAAATATCTGGTGAATACCGCAGGGATGAGCGCCAAGTCTGCCAGCGGTTTGATGACACTGGCATTATTTGTTTTTATGCTATTGCAGCCTTTATTCGGTGCGCTATCCGACAAAATTGGCCGACGCAGTTCCATGCTGTTTTTCGGGGCGCTATCGGCGTTGTTGACGGTGCCGATTTTATCGACGCTGCAAGGAATAACTAACCCGGTTATTGCTTTCTCGTTGGTGATGCTGGCGTTGGTGATCGTGAGTTTTTATACCTCTATCAGCGGTATTTTGAAGGCGGAAATGTTTCCACCGGAAGTCAGAGCGTTGGGGGTCGGGTTGTCTTATGCGGTAGCAAATGCCTTGTTTGGCGGTTCCGCCGAGTATGTCGCTTTGTCGCTGAAATCGCTGGGGATGGAAGAGTCCTTCTTTTGGTATGTTTCACTGATGGGGGCGCTGGCATTTCTGGTTTCGCTTGGGTTGCACCATAAAGGGAAAGGCGAAAAGCTCTAGGGGTGTGCTGCCTGCCATAAACAGTAGCCGGCCGTTGCGCCGGCTATGTCCCAGGTGAAATCTTTCACGCTCCATCCACTGCCTTGCGGCCGACTGTCGTATGTTTCTTTAGCGGCGCCGATACTGACGGAAAACATCAATCCGAATGTGGCGCTATGATTACGACTTTGATGCTGGCGTTCAGCAACCTCGCTACTTGCGGCGCTGATTAACGCCGATGCCAGAAAATGCTCGGCTTTATCGGGGCCGGTCCACCGATCTTGTGCCATATGTGTGCATCCTGAGCAGGAGAAAAGTAGGAGTAACAAGGCGCTTCGCATCATCATGCCTCGTGTTTTGGGGGTATTCTGCAGAGTTTACGACATGAAGCCGCATTCCCGGCGGGTATTAACACCCTATGCCGGGAATTCCACAGGTGGTTACAAAATTCGGCTTATCAGGCGGTCGATACGGATGCGGCGCAGGCGGCGAATAAGCTTGCGTACTTTTACCGGGTATTGGGCAATGCTTTGCAACTGCTGGTAGTGCGTGATGACCTGGGTATGGGCGCGAATGCATTCCAATTCCTGCCGGCGCTGAGTTTGCAGCACTTGCTCCGGGTCATGAATCAGGATGGCGTTTTCCAAATCCAGCCGCCAGGCGCGAGGGTTGAGGTTATTGCCCGTCAGTAATTGCCAGGCATCATCCACCCACATTCCCTTCAGGTGAAAGCTGTTGTCACCGTCTTTCCACAGGCGTACCACCAGTTGGTTGCTGTCGATATATTTTTGCAGACGGCTCAAAAAGCGGCGCAGGTTGATTTCATACAGATAAGGCAATGCACCAATAATTCGGAACGGTTGATCTTCAGGAATAAAAAAGTCGTTTGCCGTCTTATCGCCGATAATAATTTCTATCTGCTTACCGTTACGCAGCAGGCGAATGATATTGCGCACCAATAGCGCCGGTAAATTGAAATAGGGAGTACACATTACCAACTGCTGATCAGTGCAATACATAAGGTGATGTATCGTTCGGTTCAGCGGACTCTGTTTACCCAGCCCGACCAGCGGTGTGACCGTCAGTTGATTGTTATTGTCACCGACGCCAGGCAACAGGTAGGTCGCTGAGCGAAGAGACTGGCGGAACTGACGAATATCATTCTTAATGTCGATGGTTTTCGGGCGGGAAGGGGTGTCCAGCCGCTGTACCGCGGACGATGCCAGCAGGTCCTGCACGTAACGCGCCATGACGTCAGCCAGCACGGAATTATGAATGAGCTGGTAGCGATCGTAGCGGTATTTTTCATGCTGATGCAGATAGACGTCATTCAGACTGGCGCCGCTATAAAGCACGGTGTCATCAACAATAAACCCTTTCAGGTGCAGGACGCCTAATGCTTCGCGGGTATTAACCGGGATGCCGTAAATCGGGAAGGACACGTCATTGTGCTGTTGCGCCATGGCATAGTACCAATCGGCGTTGGTGCTGTCGGCGGCGACGCCGATACGACCGCGCTGAGCACGATGCCAGTCTACCAATACGCAAATCTCTAGCTCCGGACGCTGGCGTTTCGCCTGATAGAGCGCAGACAGAATCCCTTCACCGCCATCATCGTGTTCCAGATACAGGGCTACCAGATAGATGCGCTTCCTGGCCTGCAGAATCTGTTCTGTCAGTGTGGTACGGAAAAGCGCCGGGCTGTGGAGCGTCTGGACGTCGTCGGCAGGCTGAGGAATTTTAGGCAGTTGTGCAAGGTGTTGTTGATATTTCGTACGCTTTAGTTTTGACAACATCACAGTGCGATTCTTCTCTCATCGTGGGGTGACCGCATGGTCATGAAATACGTTAAGGCATAGCCGAATCGGGCGATGATACCACTACTTGGCGGGCGTTGTGAGCAAGTTTTGCTGCCGGTAGCGAGATCTCAACCACATCTGCGCATCTGGTTATAACTTAGTTATAATTGCACAGGCGCGCTCAACGGCAGCTCCAGCGTGACAATGCCGTCTTCCAATTGCACATCAACATTAAAGCCCAATTTTTTCGCCAGCGTGACCATTCCCTGATTCGTCGGCATGGTAATACCGTTAAGGCGATTCAATCCGTGAAGTCTGGCGTAGTGGATCAACTTTTCCAGCAACTTCCTGCCTAATCCCAATCCTTTCAGGTCTGAGCGTACCAGTACCGCAAATTCTGCACTGATGTTGTCGGGATCGGCGATGGCGCGTGTAACGCCGATAATCTCCGACTCGCCGTTCATATCTGAGCGGACGGCAATAAAAGCCATTTCACGATCGTAGTCAATTTGAGTCATGTTGGCCAAATCTTCATGAGTAAATTCGTTGATTTCACTGAAGTAACGGTAGTACAGGTCTTCTCGCGTCACTTTGCCGATAAAACGGGCCAGCAGCGGTTCGTCTTCGGGCAGGATCGGGCGAAACAGGCAGGACTGCCCATCCTTGAGCAGTACCGTTTCTTCCAGTTCCTGCGGATAAGGACGCACAGATAGCCGGGATTGCGGATCGCCGCTGAAAGGCGCCAAATGCAACGTCACATCGAGCAGGGTAAATTCCTCGCCGGACGCCAACAGCGGGTGAATATCCAGACGTTCGATCTCCGGGCAATCCAGAATCAGGTTGGAAACCTGCACCAGCAACCGGCTTAAAGCTGGAATATCCAGCGGTTTGAGGGCATTTTGGCTGCGAATTTTACCGCTTTTCAACGCCTGGACGATCAGATAGCGAGCCAGCGCCATATTCAGCGGCG
Organism: Dickeya sp. ws52; assembly: GCF_007210685.1. Taxonomy (NCBI): domain Bacteria; kingdom Pseudomonadati; phylum Pseudomonadota; class Gammaproteobacteria; order Enterobacterales; family Pectobacteriaceae; genus Dickeya; species Dickeya sp. ws52. The sequence goes on along the minus strand of NZ_SZVX01000031.1, from coordinate 31,789 downwards.
GCAAGGCTACGGCGGCCTGTGTTTCCCGGTTCCATTCCGTTCCGCCTTCCCCCAGCATAATGAGTGGGCCGAAAATCGCATCCTGTTCAACGGCGATACGTAACTCCAGCGCGCCGGTGCGATTAGCCATACCTTGTACCAACAAACCGTGAACCCGGGCTTGCGGATTGGTGTGCCTGACCCGCTCCAGCATAGCCTCCGCCGCCAGTTGAACTTCTTGAGCATTTTGAAGGTACAGCATGACGCCCTGAATTTCCGATTTGTGGGGAATATCAGGGGAGCGCAGCTTAAGCGCTACCGGATAGCCAATTTTTTCCGCGATATACACCGCTTCGGTGCTGTCGCCGGCAATCCAGGTCGGTAACGTATTCAGGCCGTAAGCTTGCAGAATCGGCTGGACTTCATGGGTATCGAGCCGGGTGGTGCCCTCCTGCAACGCCTGGTTGATCAGCGCGTGCGCTTGCGCGGTGTTGGTGGTGAGGTCCGAGGGCAGCGCCGGAGTTTCTTTCAGTTGTTTTTGGTTACGGCGATATTCGACGATATGCATGAATGCCGTTACCGTGCCTTCCGGCGTGCGGTAGGTCGGGATCCCCGCCTCGTTGAACAGCCGCCGCGCTTCTTGTGAGGAAAACTCACCGCACCAGTTAGTCAGCAGCGTAATACGCTTGCCGCGCGGGTGTTGCTGTAACAATTGAATGAGACTTTCTGCGCTTTCCGTACCGGGGGCGGCGGCGCTTGGGGCATGGATAATCAACAGCGCATCATAATCGTCGCTGTCCAGCAGCGCTGACAGTGCCGCCTGATAACGTTGTGGGGTGGCGTCGTCGCGTAAATCGAGCGGATTGCCGATGGCGACGGTGTCGGGCAACACGGCGCGCAACGCCTGTTGCGTCGTTTCGCTTAGCGTCGCCAGCTTGCCTTGGCGGGCAATCAGTTGATCCAGCGCCTGCGCCGCAGGCGAGGCGCCGTTGCTGACGATCAGCAAGCGCTCGCCGCGCAGCGGGCGGAAATGACTGAGGGTTTCCACCGCCGAAAATAGCTCGTGGGTATCTTGCACGCGTAACAGCCCGGCACGCTGGATGGCGGCGTCGTAGGCGGCATCCAGCCCATGCTGGCCGTCATGCAGCAGTTGTTGCGCCTGGCGGCTGCGGCCGCTTTTGATGACCAGAATCGGTTTATTGCGTGATGCGCTGCGCGCGGCCGAAAGAAAGCGCCGGGCGTCGCTGATGTGTTCCAGATGCAACAGAATGGCGCTGGTTTTACCGTCCCGCGCCAGAAAATCCAACAGGTCGTCAACGTCAATGTCCAGACTGTCGCCCAACGCGATAAAGTAAGAGAAGCCGATGCCGCGTTGTTGCGCCCAGTCCAGAATGGTGTTGGAAACGGCGGCCGACTGCGAAATAAACGCCAGTTTGCCTTTTAGAATCGGCACCGGCGAAAAGCTGGCGTTGAGCCCTTGCCAGGGAGCCAGCAGACCGAGACTGTTAGGTCCCAACAGTCGTAATGCATAGCGGGCGGCGCAACTTTTCAACTCGGCGAATTGCGCTGGCGGAGCGGAAAGCACGATGACGGTTTTACAGCCGCGTTGCCCCAATGCTTCCAGCAGCGAGAGATTGCGATCGGCGCGTGTGCAGATAACGGCAAGGTCGGGCGTCATCGGCAGGCTGGCGACATCGCGGTACGCCAGTACGCCGCACACCGCTTTATATTTCGGCGTGACCGGCAGCACCGGCCCGTTGAATCCGCCATCAAGCAGATTACGCATCATCAGAAAACCGGCTCGTCCCGGTTTTTCCGACGCGCCGAGTACCGCAATAGAACGGGGACGTAACAGTGCTTCTAATCCGCGCTGGCTCATCAGTTACTCCTGTGGGAATACACCTGATTGATCTTAAACGTCCGTTGCCGTTTTTGCTGTGACAGTAGAGGAAATTTTCTTGTTCGCGTGATGTGCTTTGCCTGCCAGATAATGGCGGCGAAAACGATCGAAATGCGCTGCCAGCGCATCGGCGGCGTCGTTATCGCCGGCCTGACGCAGCAACGCAATGGCGATTTCCGCCGTGCAGTGCTGCCCGGCACTGCTGGCTTCCCGCAACTGATAGCGGGATAAGGCATCCACACTGAGCGACAGGATCGGTAATTTATCGAGGTATGGGCTTTTGCGGAACATTTTGCGCGCTTCCGGCCAGGTGCCGTCGAGCATGACAAACAGCGGCGGTTTGTCGCCGGTGGGCAACTGATGGGACACCTGGCGGCCTTCTTCATCGCCGTCGGCGAGAAACACCAGCCAGGGTTGATAGTCTGGGGTTTGCAGCGTGGCGAGCAATGCCGGGTCCGGTTCGGTACGGGACCATAGAAATGCTTCCGTCTGCGGCAGGATATCGGCAATTAAACGACCGGTATTGCTGGGTTTCAACGGTTCGGTATCGAACATGACCAGACAGAAGCGACTACGGGCGGTGCTTGGCGAAAGGGTATCGCACAGGCAGTGAATTTCCGGCAGCAAACAGCGCTGGCAGCGGATGACTCGGCAGCCGCGGGCGCGAAACGGGCGTGTAGAAAGAGCAAGGCGTTGCTGGCGCAGACGCAGAACAGCGTTACCGGTCATGGTTTTCCGTTAAAAAGCGTCATTCTAAACGACCGGGCTGCTGACCTAAAGCCCCGTGTGGCAAACGGGGCCTGTTGTTGGCGATAAAGGTATTCCGGGGGACTTAGAGCGATTCGTTAAGCCAGCTTTCAAAAGGCGTTTTGGGCATCGCACCGTTAAGCATGTCGACCATTTTACCTTGCTTGAACAGCATAATGGTCGGAATGCTGCGGATACGGAAACGCGCGCTCAGGCCCGGTTCCGCTTCGGTGTTTACCTTGATGAAGCGGATCTTGTCGGCATTTTCATCCGCGACGCTTTCAAACACCGGGGCAAAGTTGACGCACGGCCCGCACCAGGGTGCCCAGAAATCGACGACCACCGGCAGATCGTCCTGCAACAGTTTATCCAGCGTCTTTTCCGTTGCGTTTATCACCTCGCCACTGAAGAGCGGGTGGCCGCAGCGGCCGCATTTGGCATGATGGTTTTCGTTAATGCGGTCTTCCGGAAATCGGTTGGTGGCGTTACAGGATGCACATACCGTATTCATAAACGGGCCTCGATAGCAAAAGGACTGTAATCAAGTGTACTGTTGATCAATATGCGCGCATTGTGCGTCATGGGTTCAACAGCAGTCATGCAAAAGCAGGCTAAGTATGGAGAGCGGCTTGTGTATCAACAAGGCGTTTTACTCAATGGTTACAATAGTTATACCCGTCATACTTCAAGTTGCAGGTGCGTTGGCTTTCTTACCCGGCCCATCAATGAGTCTTGCCCTGTCGGGCCAGCGCGCTGCGTTGTTCAACACGCCAGCCGGTTGTTCTGCAACTCGAATTATTTTGGGTATCGTGACTTTTATGATCGGGCTGGTGGCTAAGCCGGTGGACATAGGGTAATCTTCGCGCCCAGCGCCTAGGTGGAGAAGAACATGAGCGATACATTGAGTGGAAAGGGCGGCAAAGTCCGTGTCATGTACGTCCGCAGCGAGGACGGTGACGAAAAGAACGGTAAGCCGAAACGTACGTCGGATAAGCGTCGCGGCGACGGCGACAATACCCGTGGCGGCGGCCGTAAAGGGCGGGATGGCGCGCCGCGCGGCGGGCGTGACAATGCCGAACGCGGTGGGCGTGACAACGCAGAGCGTGGCGGCAGGGATAGCGCCGAGCGCGGCGGCAAATGGCGTGGCGAGTCGGCTGGGCGTGAACGTCCGCGTCCGCCGCGTCGCGAGCCGGTTGAACATGCGGATTCGCCCTGGAAAACAGTATCGCGTGCGCCTGGAGAGACGCCGGATCACGGCGGTATTAGCGGTAAAAGCCAGGTTGATCCGGAACAGATTCGCCGCCAGCGTGCAGAGGAAACCCGTGTTTACGGAGAGAACGCTTGTCTGGCACTGTTCCTGAGCCGCCCGGAAGCGATTGTGCGCGGCTGGTTTTTGCAGGAAGTGACGCCGCGTTTTCGTGATGCATTACGCTGGATGGCCGCTAACCGCAAAGCCTACCACGTGGTGGAAGACGACGAGCTGGTTCGCGCCTCAGGTACTGAGCATCACGGTGGCGTGTGTTTTCTGATCAAGAAACGTCGTGGTCTGGATGTGGCGGCTTACCTGAGTGAAGCCGGGGAAACCGACTGTGTGCTGGCGTTGGAAGATGTCGGCAACCCTCATAACCTTGGCGGCATTATGCGCAGTTGCGCCCACTTCGGCGTGAAAGGCGTACTGGTGAACGATGCCTCACAACTGGAGTCCGGCGCTGCGGTGCGTACGGCGGAAGGTGGCGCCGAGCATGTGAAAGCCATCAGCGCTGAAGGTCTGGTTGATGCGCTGGCGCAGTTCCGTGCCGCGGGTTACACCATCGTTACTACCTCCAGTCATAAAGGGACAACCTTGTCGAAAGTCGCGTTGCCGGCCAAATCGGTGATCGTGCTGGGGCAAGAAGGGGATGGATTATCCGACAGCGCCTGGCAGCAGGGCGACGTCAAGGTGTCGATTGACGGCACCGGCAATGTAGAAAGCCTGAATATCTCGGTTGCGACCGGGATCCTGCTGGCGGAATGGTGGCGGCAGCATCACGGCTAAGCCTGTGCGGTTGGCAATGAGTGAATAAAAAAGGTGGCGCGGCCACCTTTTTTATTGTCAGCTTTAAACCACCTCCTCGGGAGGTGGTGATTGTTTATGGATGTTCGGCGTAGCAATCAGTGTGCGCCGCCTGCGGAGTGACTGCCGAATGGCGGTTTGGCGAACCATACCAAGACAATCAGCACGACGAAAACCCCGGCCGACAGCCAGAAGATTTCATTCGCACCAATAATCAGCCCCTGAGCGGTAATCTGCTGAGCCAGATAGCTGGATACCTGCTGTTGACTCATTCCCATCGCTTCCAGTTGCTGATAAGTCTGTTGCGCGATCGGATTATAGGGGGTAATCGCCTCGGTAAGCTGTTCGTGATGCAAGGCTTCCCGGCGTTCCCACAAGGTTGTGGTGATCGACGTGCCGATAGAGCCGGCCAACGTACGGGCAAAGTTCGACAGGCTGGAGGCGGCCGCCATACGTTCCGGCGGCAGGCCGGAGAGCGTGATGGTGGTTAACGGCATAAAGAAGCACGCTACGGCAAAACCTTGGACGAACTGCGGCCAGGCGGAAGCGCCGAAATCCATTGCAGGTTCGAAGGTATAGGCACGCCAGTAGAAACAGATCGCATACATGATGAAGCTGAACGTCACCAGACGACGCATATCCAGCTTATGCATGAATTTACCGATGAGCGGTGAAAGGATGACCGGCATCAGGCCCACCGGCGCGGAAGCCAACCCGGCCCAAGTGGCGGTATAGCCGAACACTACCTGTAACAACTGCGGTAACAGCACAATGGCGCCAAAGTAGAGCATGAACGCCAGGCTGGTACACAGGCAGCCGATGGTAAAGTTACGCATTTTAAACAACGACAGGTCGACTACCGGATGGTCGTCGGTCAGTTCCCAGACCACCAGTATCGTCAGCGATACGACGGCAACCACCGTCAGCACCACGATTTCCGTCGAGTTAAACCAATCCAGCTCTTTGCCCCGATCCAGCATCATTTGCAGGCTGCCGATGCCGGCTGCCAGCAAAACCAGCCCGATCGTATCGATAGGTCGGATCTCGGTTTTGGTTTCTCGTCCACGCAGGGTTTGCAACGTAATCAGCACCACCACGATACCGAGCGGGACGTTGATGAAGAAGATCCATCCCCAGTGATAGTTGTCGCTGATCCAGCCGCCGAGGATCGGACCGAAGATCGGGGCAACCACCACCGTCATTGACCACAACGCCAGCGCAATGCCGCGTTTAGCCGGCGGGTAGTTGTTCAGCAGCAGGCTTTGAGACAGTGGAATGATCGGGCCGGCAACCAATCCCTGCAACATACGGGAGACGATCAGCATCTCCAGACTGGTGGACATGCCGCACAGCCACGACGTTAGGGTAAACAGGATAGTGGCCCAGATAAACAGTCTCACCTCACCGAAGCGTTTTGCCAGCCAGCCGGTGATGGGGATGGAGATGGCGTTCGCCACCCCAAAAGACGTGATGACCCAGGTACCTTGTGAGTTAGAGGCGCCAAGATTCCCGGCGATAGTCGGAATGGCGACGTTGGCAATGGTTGAGTCCAGCACTTGCATGAACGTCGCCAGCGACAGCGCGATCGTCATCAGAGCCAGCGACATGCCCTCAAGCGGTTTTTTTGTCACGCTGCTCTCCTTCTAAGGTTAGCCAGCGTTAGCGTTGATGATCTGGTCAATCATCTGGTTGACCGGCGTCAGGTCCAGATCCAGCGCATCACTCTGGTAGGCCGGCGTCGTGCGGGGCGCATCGGACAACACCTTGCCGTCGGTATTGGCGGTATCCACATTGACCAGCATCGACAAACCGATACGCAGCGGGTAATCCGCCAGCTGTTTGGGATCCAACTCGACACGGACCGGCAAACGCTGTACCACTTTTATCCAGTTGCCGGTGGCATTTTGCGCCGGCAGCAGCGAGAACGCGCTGCCCGTACCCATATCCAGGCCGACCACTTTGCCTTTGTATATCACGGTGTCGCCATACAGGTCGCTGGTGATGGTCGCCGACTGGCCGATACGCATATTGGCTAACTGGGTTTCCTTAAAGTTGGCATCGACCCACAGCGGAGCCGCCGGCACGACCGCCATCAATGCCGAAGACGGCGTGACGCGGGCGCCCAGTTGCACACTGCGGCGAGAGACGTAGCCATCCACCGGGCTGACGATATGAGTCCGTTTGAGCGCCAGCCAGGCATTACGCAGGTCGGTCGAGGCCTGTGCAATGGCCGGTTGCTGTTCCAGCGGTGTGTTGAGTACCAGCGCCTGGGTGGCGGCGTATTGCTGTTTGGCCGCTTCCAGCGATGCTCTGGCGCTGGCAACTTGATCACGCGCGTGTTGCAAATCTTCCCGCCCGATGGCGTTGGCGCGTCCCAGCGCTTCACGGCGGTTCAGGTCGCTGATGGCTTGGTCCAGCGTAATCTGTTGCAGGTCAATATTCGCTTTATATTGACGGACGTTGATCATCTGCTGATGAACCTGACGCACGCTGTTCGCCAACGTTGTCTTTGAGCGTTCAAATGCCTGCTCGGCGTCGGCTGGATCAAGCTCTACCAGCACATCGCCTTTTTTAACGAAGTCGGTATTATCGACATTGACCCGGACGACGCTGCCGTTGACCTGCGACATGATTTGAACCTGGTTGCCGGCGACATAAGCGTCATCGGTTTCCTGATGGTGTCGTAATACCAGATACCAGTAGGCGAACCACACACAGCCAATAAAGAAAAACAGAATCATCAATAGCGTGAGAATTCCTTTACGTGTTTTTTTGGGCTTGGACGGCTGGGTAGGTGGAGTCTGCGTTTCCACGTTGGCACTCATAATTCTCTCCTAGTTTAATTGCTTTTTTCTCGGCCTTTCATGGCCTTTGATTGCCTTTCATGGCGGTATCATTACAGTGATGGTTTTTTGAAAAAACAGCACCACCTGCAAACCGTGAAGGTTTGCATGGCAACGACGACGATTGTCTCTGTCAGGAATGGCGACGGGGGTTACAAACCGTCCTGGTCCATTTCGTCAAGCCGGAGTAACAGCTTGCGCATCAGCACTTCCAACTGCTCTCTTTCACTGTCTTCAAGGGCAGAGCAAAGAATATGCAGGCTGCGGTGCTGAGGCGGCAGCAGTTCATCCAGAAAGGCTTTACCTTTCTCGGTCATATACAGGTACAGGCAACGGCGATCGCTGTCGCTCTCGCGCCGTTCGATCCAGCCGCGTTTTTCCAGCTCATCCGCGATGCGGGTGGCATTCGTGCGTGAAGAGCCGAGCGCTGCGCTCAATTCAGAAGGTTGGATGCAGTAATTTTCCTGCGATTCCAGCGTAATCAGCGCCATGAACAGGGTTTCGTTGATGTCCTGTTCTTTCAGCATCCGGTTGCGGTGTTCCAGTATTTTGGTCTGCATGTGCAGGAACAAACGCAGCAGCAGGACTTCACGGTAAGGGAAATCCGGGCGGCGCGAAGCGCGCATACGCAGCATGTCTTCAATTGGGGCGAATGAACTTTCCATAGATGTCAACCTCATTAATCACGACCTGCATAGTAACGAATGTTACTAATTAGGTAAATGCGAGAAACTTGTCGATTAGTGCTTATTTTGCCACTGATCGAAATATGTGCAGGTGATACGGTCTGTCGCCGTTGAATACATTGACCAGACGCGACGTCGGTAAGCGCCTACTCAGGCTCAGGCCATCGTCTGAGCCCATTTAAAGGCCAGGCCGTAGCACAATGCGCCCAGCAACGTCGATAAGACGATGCTGCGGGTTTTGTAAAAACAAAGCGTTAGCAGGGTAAAGCCCATCAGCGTCGGCAAGCGTCTTTCCACGTGTTGCAGCAGGTCCGGCAGAGTAGACACCACCAGTAGCGCGCAAATGGACGCGATACCGATACTGTCGAGCAGCAGAGCGGTTTTGCCCCGTTGCAGATTGCCGGACGCTCTGCTGCCACCTAGCCTCAACGGCAGGTATCGGAACAGGAAATTAACCGTTCCCACCAGTAAACCGATCAATAATACTGAACTATTCATCGCGTATCCGCTTTTAATGATGTGGGTTGATACAGTGACGACAGACATCCGCCGGCAATTCCGACCAGGATGGCGGCGGGAATAGACGAGATCAGCAACCCCACACAGGCGCCGCTCAGCGCGGTTGCCACCACCAGACTCTGACGACGCTTGAATGACGCCAGCAGGAAGCTCAAAAACAGGGCCGGCAGCATGAACGAGAGTGCGGCTTCAACCGCGGGATAGCCGTCCAGCGGGCCGTTGCCGAACAGCGCGCCGATGACCGTACCGGCGACCCACGACAACCAGGCGTTTAGCGCCACGCCCAGCATCCAGGCTTCACTCCAGCGTCGGTTATCCTTTGATAACCGTACGGTGGCGGCGGCAAACACCTCGTCGGTCAGACCGAAAGCCCACCAGGCGGTTCTGGCGGTCGGCAGGCGTTGTCTGATGCGGTGACGCAGTGACGGGCCGTACAAGACGTGGCGGACATCCATTGCCATGACGGTTAAGGCAGCCACCCAAATCGAGGCGCCGGCGCTCAATAATGCGGTGATGACGAACTGGCTGGCGCCGGCGTAGATAATGCAGGACAAAAAAATCGCTTCGAACGGCGTGAAACCCAGTTTGACAGCGTTCAAACCAAATGCAAACGCCACCGGAACGTAGCCGATGACGATGGGCAGGCTATCCAGCAAACCTCTGGCAAACGAAGCGTGAGGCGTCGTCACTTAGCGCATCTCCGATAGCGATGACTCGTCACGATAGCCTCGCCACCACACCAGCAGACCCAACAGGCTCAGAAGACACCCGGCGCCTGAGACGCCGAGCCAGCCGAAATGCTGATAAGCGTAAGCGGAAATCACCGAGCCGAGGGCGCCGCCGATGAAATAGCTGGTCATGTAACCGGCGGTGAGGCGATTACGCGCCTCCGGCTGTATGCGGTACGTCACGCTTTGATTGGTGACATGCATCCCCTGAACCGCCATGTCCAGCACGACGATGCCGATCAACAGCGGCACTATGGCATTGACGCCGGCGGCGATCGGCAGCCACGACAAAATCAGCAACAACCAGCCTACCGTAGTGGAGAGCCTGGCTTTACCCTGATCCACCAGCCGGCCTGCACGGCTGGCGGCCAGCGCGCCCGCCGCTCCGGCCAGACCGAATAGTCCGATCACGCCTTCGCTGTAGTGGTAAGGCGCAGCGGAAAGCAGAAACGCCATTGATGTCCACATGATGCTGAAATTGGAGAATGAAATCGCGCCCATAAGCGCACGGGTACGCAACACGCGGGAGTTGCCGAAGAGCCGGAAGATGGAAATGAGTAACTGCAGGTAATTCAGATCAGTGGATGGGCGATACTGCGGCAGCGCGCGCCACATCAACAGCGCCATTGCCGTCATCAATAGACTGGCCACCCAATAGACCGTACGCCAGTCCCCCAATGAGGCCAGCGCGCCGGCCAGCGTTCTGGCCAGCAAGATGCCGAGCAACAGGCCGCTCATAATGGTCCCGACGACTTTGCCGCGATGCGCCGGTGAAGCCAGCGTCGCGGCCAGCGGTACCAGAATCTGTGCGACCACCGAGAACAAACCGGTTATGGCGGTGCCGGTCACCATCAGCCATAACGATGGCGCGGAGGCGGTAATCAACATGCCGCCCGCCGCCAGCAGTGTCATACCGACAATTAAGCGGCGGCGCTCAAACCGGTCGCCCAACGGCACCAGAAACATCAGGCCGCAGGCATAGCCCAGTTGGGCTGCGGTGACAATAAAACCGGCCTGATTGACCGACAGGCTGAAGGCTTGAGCGATAGCGTCCAACAAGGGTTGAGCATAATAGTTGCTGGCAACCGCCAATCCGGTAGCGGCGGACATTAACAACGTCAGTGCCGGAGTTAAGCCGACGGAGGAGGAAGATACGGACATGTGGAATGGTTAACTTGATGTTGCGCTTGAATAATTGATTTAGTATTGAACAGTCACGCTGGAGAATCCAGCAATTTGTCTTATAAATTCTCATGAGAATAATCAGGCATTTTATCAGCCGGGCCAGAAAGAATGGGCTATCGGAGACGGTTTAGCGGTCGTAGTTCGAGGAAAAAAGCGTGAGGATACCCACTCCGGTATCCTCCGGATGATGCCGTTGCGATCGGTATCGTTGCGATCGCTGTGCCGTTTGGTGAACGTACTGTTTGGCGAATATGCTATTTGGCGGCGGCGCGGGCGGAATCAATCCAACGATTAAATTGCGCCTGATGCGCGTTAACCCAGCCGTTGACGTGACGTTCGATATCCTCCTGAGACGCTTCGCCCTGATGCATACGCAGATTCTGGGCATTAATGTCTGCCAGCGGCAGTTTCATGATGGCGAACAGTTTGGCTGCCGCCGGGTTCTTTTCAGCCCAGGTTTTGTTGGCGATGATGCGCATCTTGTTGACCGGAAAACCGTAATTGGCGCCATTGGGTAATTGGGTATCGGTATTTTTCTGTTTGCCGGGCAGCGAGGAGAATGGCACTTGCAACCACACCACGTCTCGTCCCGGCACCAGCACATCGCTTACCCAGTACGGCGTCCAGGTGAAATAAAGAATCGATTTCCCTTGTTTGTAACGCGTGATCGTGTCGGCGATCAGCGCGGCGTAGTTCCCTTGATTGTGGTTGACGGTATGACTCAGCCCGTAAGCCTGAATCTGATGATTAATCACGCCATCACATCCCCAACCGGGGTTACAGCCGGTCAGATCCGCTTTGCCGTCGCCGTTGGTGTCGAATAAGGCGGCCAGCTTGGGATCCTTGAGCTGATCCAAACGAGTAATGTGGTATTTATCGGCGGTTTTCTTGTCGATCAGATACCCTTGCGCTGCGCCGGAAACATAGACGCCCTGACGATAGAAGGCGGCGTCGCCGCCGGCGGCCTGGTACATGTCGTCATGCAACGGTTGCCAGTTGACTGCACTGAATGTGGCGTCGCCGTTGGCGATCGAGGTGTAACCGACGTTGTAGTCGACTTCGCTGGGGGTATCGACGGTATAACCCAGTTTCTCCAACGCCTTGCTGACCAGCAGCGTCTGGAAGGTTTCTTCAGAGAGCGTGCTTTGCACCGGCTTGACGGTGATGCCTTTGCCGGGAAGGTCGTCGGCGGCAAACAAGCCGGTACTCAGTACGGTAGTCAAGGCAAGCGTTGCCATGCTGATATTACGCATACGGATAGTCCTCATGTTGATTCAATACGTGGTCGCCAGCGACTGGCTGTCGTATCAAACTGGCTGTCGTATCAAAAGGCGCAGCCGGGCGTTGCCGGCCGCACGTTCAGACGGTGACGACCGGATGGGTCATCCCTGGGATGTGATGAAGGGGCGAATCAACCACCCCAGCGGCCCACGCTGGAACCAGTGGCGATGACTGCGGCTGCGGGCATCGCGCCCCAGCGATTGGGTCAAACGGTCCAGAATGATGGCCAGAATGACGATGCTGACTCCGCCGACGGAAGCCAGCCCCATGTCGAGGCGGCCGATGCCGCGCAACACCATCTGCCCAAGCCCGCCGACGGCGATCATCGAGGCGATGACGACCATCGACAGCGCCAGCATCAGTGTTTGGTTGATACCGGCCATGATGGTAGGCATCGCCAGCGGCAGTTGGACCTTGAACAGCATCTGCCGTGGGCTGGCGCCAAAGGATTGCGCCGCTTCCACCAGATCGGCCGGCACCTGGCGAATGCCGAGTATGGTCAGACGAACAATCGGCGGCAGAGCGAAAATAATCGTCACGACGACGCCCGGCACGTTGCCGATGCCGAATAGCATCACTATCGGCACCAGGTAAACGAAGGCCGGGGTGGTTTGCATGGCATCGAGCAGCGGACGTACAACGCGGGCGGCGCGGTCGCTATGCGCCAGCCAGATACCCAGCGGCAAGCCGAGAATGATGCAGAAAAACAGTGCCGTCAGCACCAGCGCCAGCGTCACCATCGCCTGAGACCAGGCGCCGATAGCGCCGATGATGACCAGCGACAGCAATGTCGCGACGCCCATGCCGAAACTGGAGACCTGCCAGGCCAGCAGAGAAAACGCCAGAATAGCGACGGGGGCAGGCAGGCTGGTCAGCAGTTGTTGAAAACCGGTGAGAATGACATCGACCGGCACGCGGATACCCTGAAACAGCGGGCGAAAATGCAATACCAGCCAGTCGATGGCTTCCGTCACCCAGCTATCGAGCGGCACCAGCGTATGCCGGAACGGATCCATCAGGTTGATGTGCTCGGGTGCCGGCGCCGGCGCGTTCAGCCAGTCGCTGCCATCCTGATGTACGTCATTGGCGGCGGGTGGGGGCGACGTATTCCAGGCATCGTTAGGGTTATCTTGCGTTTGAGCGTTTCCCGCCGGCGCGGATGGCGCGGATGAAGCCGCCCAGGGATCGGTTTGCGCCGGATGGCCACCGGATGAACTCGCCGCGGCCGGGTGGTGGTTGGCGGCGTTGGCGGTGGAATCCGGTATTGGGCTTTCTTCCCAGGGGTTTTGCGTGGTATCAGTCATGCAGCGTACTCTCCTTATCCAGTGCCTGCAGCAGCATCCCCTTGGAGATAATGCCGAGGTATTCATGGTGTTCCCCCACAACAGGTACGGCGCAGGGTGCCTGAGCTACCTGAGATATCAGCTCGTTGAGCGACATATCCCCAGGAACCGGCAACGGTGCGGGCAGCAGCGCCTGCTCCAGCGGCTGCTGATCACGCAGCGCCTGTTTGAGTGAATCAATGGAGACTACGCCGATGAATTTACGGCCCCGCTCCAGCACATAGCCGTACTCGCGATCCTCTTCTTGCAGGATCTTCAGCGCGGATCGCGGGCCGACGCCCGGCGTTTTGCGGATGATCGTGACCGGACGGCGGCGAGCGATGTCTTTGGCGCTGAACACATGGCTGATGTCCACGCCGCGGAAGAACGTGCGTACATAGTCGTTGGCCGGATTGTTGAGGATCTCATCCGGCGTGCCGACCTGGACCACCTCGCCGCTATGCATGATGGCGATGCGATCGCCGATGCGCATAGCTTCATCCAGATCGTGCGAGATGAAAACGATGGTACGTTGCTGACGCGCCTGTAGCTTGATCAGCTCATCCTGCATCTCGGTACGGATCAACGGGTCAAGCGCGGAAAAGGCTTCGTCCATCAGCAAAATGTCCGGATCGTTGGCCAGCGCACGGGCCAGGCCGACACGCTGGCGCATACCGCCGGAGAGCTCATCCGGATAGGTGCCGGCGTATGCGTCGAGCCCGACCTGCTGCAAGGCATGAAGCGCCTTTTGCTCGCGTTTTTCGCGGGGCACGCCGGCTAAATCCATGCCGAATGCGGTATTGTCGAGAACATTCAGGTGAGGCATCAGCGCGAAAGACTGAAACACCATGCTGATCTTCTTACGACGCACGGCACGCAATGCGCCGTCCGGCAGGCGGGAAATATCCTCGCCGTCGATCAGCACCTGGCCGCGTGTCGGTTCTATCAGGCGATTGAGAAGGCGTACCAGAGTGGATTTACCGGAACCGGATAATCCCATGATCACAAAAACTTCGCCTTCTTCAATGGTCAGATTGGCATCTTTCACGCCGACCGTCAGACCGGTTTTCTCAAATATTTGGTCCTTATTGAGCCCTTGTTCCAGAAGACTGAATGCCCGGTTTGGATGCTCGCCGAATATCTTATACAGATGTTTTACTTCAATTTTTATTGCCATGTCATTAAAGGTTTCCTGTGCGGTGTGATTTTTATTTTGACCTCGTTGTGGGTAAGACTGTTTATACCCTAACCAGAATTAATCCATGTGACAACCCTTGGTTTTGTCCTGGTTTATGTATTGCATTAACGGATTATCGGTATTTTTGTAAGCAGGGATATTGTATTTTTAAAAAATGAAACAGAATTATCCTGTAGGTAAAAATATTTATTTATTTTTTATTTTTCAATGTATTGAATTGGTTTTTCGTTGTGGGTTTTATCGGCTTAATACGTGTGTTTTTTCATGGAGATAATAATAAAATTTTTGCGGATTTTGATGGTGAATATATGGGTGATTTTTTGAAATTCATTCGTTTTTTACGCGTGTTACTGTTTGGTAAATGGTTTTTTTGTGACTCGGTTCATGGTGTGAGGCGATTTATAAGATGGTGGTGTGTGGGAGTGATGTTGTTCGGGTTTATTTTGTGGGAAATAGCCTGATCATGCCTGGGAATAATCAGAGGATTCCGAAGTTATTCGTCACCAGAATATGTGAGGAATATATACCCCAAATAATTCGCGTTGCAGCCAGGCGGCGGAATAAGGGCAAAACGGTGAAATAAACAGCCGGATCGCGACACGACATCGCGATCCGGAAAGGGGCGTTATTCTTTACCCAGCACTAAACCCGGCAGGCTGGCGGTAGTCGGCGTATGGGCTTTTTCCCGACGCGCCAGATAGCGATAGCTGCCCGCGCCCAACGCCACGCCGATAAACCAACTGAAATTGGCGACTTCATGCCAGGCCGGCACAAAGCTTATCACCAGCCCGATAGCCACCGACGGCAGCAGCGCCAGCACTGCATTCGGGTTAATGCCGTTGCGATACCAGTAGCGGCCGTTCGGCGTATCGTTGAACAGCGCATCGACATCGATCTTGCCGCCTTTGATCAGGTAAAAATCCGCCAGCAGGATGCCGAACAGCGGGCCGATAAACGCGCCCAGCACGTCGAGCGTGTAGTGGATCAACTCCGGTGAGTTGAACAGATTCCAGGGAGTCAGCAATACGGAGCCGACTGCGGCGATCATCCCGCCGGTGCGGAAACTGATGCGCTGCGGCGAGCAGTTGGAGAAATCGAACGCCGGGGATACGAAGTTGGCGACAATATTGATGCCGATAGTGGCGACGATCATGGTCAGCAGGCCCAGAGCCACCGCTACGCTATTGCCGACGCGGCTGACGGTTTCGATCGGGTCGGTGATCATCTGGCCGAACAGGGATTGCGTGCCGGAAACAATCACCACCGTGACGATGGAGAACAGCAGGAAATTGACGGGCAGGCCCCAGCGGTTGCCACGTTGAATTTCCTGCATACTTTTAGCGTAGCGGGAGAAATCGCCGAAGTTCAGCAACGGGCCGGAGAAATAGGACACCACCAGCGCGGTAGCGGTGATCATCTGCCAGATCTGCTCGCCGCCGCTGAGGGATTTACTGCTCAGCGTGAAGGAAATATTGTCCAGCCCGGTTTTGTATACAATCCATCCGGCCAGCGCCAGCATCACCACATAAACCGCCGGACCGGCGATATCGATAAAGCGCTTGATGGCGCTCATGCCGTGCCAGAACACCATCGCCTGCAGCAGCCACATCACACCAAAGCACAGCCAGCCCAGCGTCGACAGGCCCAGCCAGTGGCTGGTGGTCAACGCGGTGAGCGACGGAACGAATTTTAGCAGCACCAGCATCAGCGCATTGGCGGCCAGATAAGTCTGGATGCCGTACCAGGCGAATGCGATCAACCCACGAATCACCGCCGGAATATTGGCGCCGAACACCCCAAACGACTGACGACAAATCACCGCATAGGGTACGCCGCTGAGCTGGCTGGGTTTGGCCACCAAATTGGCGCACAGTTGCACGATGCAAATCCCTGCCAACAGACACAGCAGCACCTGCCAACTGGCCAGACCCAGCGTAAAGAAGCTGGCCGCCACCACGTAGCCGCCCATACTGTGAACATCCGACATCCAGAAGGAAAAGATGTTGTACCAGGACCAGTTTTGTTCGCGTGTCGGCGCCAGGTCTTCATTGCACAGTCTCGGGCTGTAATGTGCCGGAGCGCTTCCGGCGGGCGTCATATTTTCTGGCATGGAATCTGCTCCTTTTTTGATGACGATGAAAATAGAGGTGAATAAAGTGTGCCAACAGGTATTGCAGGATTTGGGCCAGATTGGTGAATTTTGTATACAATAAATTTATTTTTTGTGTACGATCTGGTGGTGGCGTGATGACGGAAGAAACCAATGAACGATATTTATGGTCTCGGGCAAGAGACATTTTTCGAGCAAAAAGATGATGTTATCTATCAGGCGCTGTTAAACGCGATTGTTGAACATCAATTGCTGCCCGGTGCTCGTCTGCCGGAAGAGGCGTTGGCGGAAGTATTTGGCGTGAGTCGTACCGGGATCCGCAAGGTGCTGCAACGTCTGGCAACGGTGCAAATGATCACGCTGTTGCCCAAACGTGGTGCACAGGTGGCGACGCCGACGGTAGAAGAAGCACGCGAGATCTTTCAAACCCGTAGTCTGATGGAGTGCGCCAACCTGCCTGCGGTGCTGGCCCACTGCCAGCCGCCGCACCTGGCGGCGCTGGAGAAACTGATGAAGGCGGAGGAAACAGCCCATCAGGATCGCAACGGGCCGGAGGCGATCCGCCTGTCGGCCGCCTTTCATATCCAGTTGCAGGCGATTTCCGGCAACAGCGTGCTGACCAGTATGGTGTCGCAATTAACGCTGCGGTCATCTCTGGTGATCGCGGCTTATGGTGCCCCCTGGCAGCAAGGCTGCCGTTGTCATGATCACCATGACCTGCTGACACTGCTGCGTAACCGTGATCTGGCGGCGCTGACGACCGCCATGCAACAGCATTTCGACGATATCGTCGCCAGCTTGCGTTTCGGCGGTGATAGCGTGACCACGCCGGATTTCTCGCGGCTGTTCAGCCATCTGAAGTCGTTCGATAACCCTAACAAGGAGCAGGGCGCATGAGCCGATGCGTGATTCAGGTAATCAACCCCAATACCAGCCTGGCGATGACGGAAACCATCGGTGAAGCGGCGCGACGAGCGGCGGCACAGGGTACTGAGATTCTGGCGGTATGCCCGTCGCAAGGAGTGCCGTCGATCGAAGGGCATTTTGATGAAGCGGTGGCGACCCTCGGCGTGCTGGAGCAGGTGCGGCTGGGGCGCGAGCAGGGGGTCAACGGTCATGTCATTGCCTGCTTTGGCGATCCCGGTCTGCTGGCGGCGCGGGAACTGGCGAGTGCGCCGGTGGTGGGGATCGCCGAAGCGGCGATGCATCTGGCGACGCTGGTAGCGACGCGCTTTTCCATCGTCACCACGCTGCCGCGCACGCTGATCATCGCCCGTCATCTGGTGCAACGCTATGGCTTTGAGCATCACTGCGCCGCGCTGCACGCCATCGATCTGCCGGTACTGGCGCTGGAAGATGGACAAGGGCTGGCGCAGCATAAGGTGCGGGAAATGTGTATACAAGCGAAGCGGCAGGATGGATCCGGCGCCATTGTGCTGGGTTGCGGCGGTATGGCCGATCTGGCGCAGGCGCTGACGCAGGAATTGGGGATCCCGGTGATCGACGGCGTCGGTGCGGCGGTGAAAATGGTGGAATCGCTGGTGGGACTGGGGCTTTTCACCAGCAAACACGGCGATCTGGATTATCCGCTGGACAAGCCGTTAACCGGCGCGTTTGGGACGTTGCGTTAATCGACGCCGTGCCGTTGCGGCTCTCATAATAAGGAAAGACACCATGACACTCTCTCAGCAGTGGGGTTCAGATCCTGACTACCCGCGCGATCTGATCGGTTATGCCGGTCAACCGCCGCACGCTCGCTGGCCCGGGCAGGCGCGCATCGCGGTACAGTTTGTGCTGAATTACGAAGAAGGGGCGGAAAACCATGTGCTGCACGGCGACGCCGGTTCCGAGCAGTTTCTGTCCGATATCATCGGCGCCGCCAGTTACCCGGCGCGGCATATGTCGATGGACTCGCTCTATGAATACGGTTCTCGTGCCGGTTTCTGGCGTATTCACCAGGAATTTCAGCGCCGTGGCCTGCCGCTGACAGTGTTTGGCGTGGCGATGGCGTTGGCGCGTAACCCGGCGGTGGTCGAAGCTATCCGGGCAGCGGACTACGACGTGGTCAGCCACGGCTGGCGTTGGATTCACTACCAGAATATGGATATCGACACCGAACGGGCGCATTTACAGCAAGCTATTGCGGTGCACACCGACCTGTTCGGCAGACCGCCGCTGGGCTGGTACACCGGGCGTGACAGCCCGCACACCCGGCAACTGGTGCTGGAACAGGGCGGTTTTCTGTATGACAGCGACTACTACGGCGACGATCTGCCATTCTGGTTGCCGGTAAAACGGGCAAGCGGCGAGCTGAAACCGCATCTGATCGTTCCCTACACGCTGGACGCCAACGACATGCGTTTCGCTTCACCGCAGGGTTTCAACAGCGGCGAGCAGTTTTTCAGTTATCTGAAGGACAGCTTCGATGTGCTGTACGCCGAAGGGGAAGAAGCACCGAAAATGATGTCGATTGGTATGCACTGTCGTCTGTTGGGGCGGCCGGGGCGTTTTCGGGCGCTACAGCGGTTCCTGGATTATATCCAGCAGCACGAGCGAGTGTGGGTATGTCGTCGTCAGGATATCGCCGAGCACTGGTATCGTACACATCCGTATCGGGCCTGACGCAATAAGGCACTCATCGCGCCGTTAGGGGTTACGGGTATTCGCCAGACAATGTTACCTATAGGTTTCATTGCCTGGCTTTTTTGTATTTTGTGAAACGTATAGGTTTCATTATCAATGGGCAGAGTTTTTGATACATAAAGGTAACGTTAAAAGCGTGGTGGCAAGTTAATGTAACTTTTTGGTGATGTTAATGGTCTTTTTGGTGTTTTACGTGTGCTATATTACGCGTAATGAGATCGGAGGGGCTATGGAGAGACTGACCGTACAGGCGTTTATCGACAATGCGTGGCAGGATATTGCCGAGATCGGTTTTCCCGAGAGCTACCGGGATAATTATCTGCTAACCCGGCTGGATTATGCGTCCGATTATGGCATTGACTATATGGATTGCGATGACCACCACGCGGTTTCCGTCAATTATCCGGTGCGGATCTTCTTTGACGATGGCGGCGAGCCTGGGTGGATGCGTTTTCTGGATGACATCATTCCGGCCGGAGCTAGCCGACAATATTGGATTGATCATCTTGATCTCTCCGGGTTGCCGACACAGTTGCAAGATTACATCTTGCTGCGTCACGCCACCATTGCTCCGGTTGGTCACTTGCGTATCAAAGAGTCAATTCCTGAACAGCATAACGGCACCACCCGATTTTTCAGCGTGGAGGATGTGAAGAATCGGGCCAGCGATTTTCTGGATTATGCACAGCAGCGTGGTGCTGCGGCTGGCGGTGCTACAGGTGCAGGCGGCGAGGCACCCAAACTGCTATTGCGGTGCAATGCCGATGATGAGGTATGGATCGATACCTGGCAGGATGACCTCGATTGTTGCGATACCGCTTATCTGGTGAAGTTTCCTCGCGGGAAACGTAGCGAGATTGACTGCGATATCCTGCGAGCTGAATTTCATTATTATCATGAACTGACAGAGATGGGGTTCTTGACGATCCCGCTGGCAGGGATGCGTCTGGAAGAAGGGCGGCATTATCCGTCGCTTTGGCTACCGCGCTTTGATATCGAATTCCCTGGTGAGGGGCGTGTGAAGCGTTATGGTATGGAGTCGGTGTATTCTCTGCTGCGAGCCGGGCCGGGCAGTGCGCTGCGCCATGATCGCACGATTCGCACACTGATCGCCAAAATCGCTGCCAGCCACATGGTCAGTGTTGAGGGAAAACCGTTTGATTCAGCGGCGTTCGTGATCGAGTGGATACGACGTGATCTGTTGAACATTGCGTTTGGCAACAGTGATAACCACGGCCGCAATACTGCTTTCCTTAGGGACGAGCGGGGGATTCGGCTGGCGCCGATTTATGATTTTGCGCCGATGAAAGCGGACCCGGCAGGCATTGCCAGAACGACCAAATGGCCAGAGCCGCTGGAGGTAGGCGGTGATTATCAGTTTGAGCGGATCGCGCAGTTGTTTTCCGACATTCTTCCGCCAGAATTGTTGATGGCAAAATTACAGCAGACCGCCACGCAATTAGTTGGTCTGAAAACGCGGCTTCAGCGGCGCGGTGTGCCCGAATCGGTCATCACTTTGCCCTCTATCGGGTTTGATTACCTTCCTGAAAAGTTACAGCGCTGGGGGTTGTTATGAGTCAGAACCGCAATAATAACGATAACTACGCCGGTGCGCAGGATGTTCAGGCAACCATACGCAAGCTACGTCAGCGTATGCAGGAGCGCAGTGTAGCGCAGACGTATTTGCAGTCGTCATCCGTTGCTGTGGTAACCGAGACCGTGGATATCACAAAAGTGAGGGCATCAAAAAACTCCCGACCACTCAATACCAGCGAGCGGCGGTTTGCCATGCAAAACATTATCCGCAGGATGATGTTCGGCGAGATCTCGCAGGGAAACGCACTCAGAGAATTGCGTCTTAACGTGTTGGGCCTTCGGCAGGAGGCTTACGCCAGTCTGGTGGGGGTATCACGCAAGACCTTGTCCGAAATAGAGAACGGCAAGGGCAATTATACGGCGGATATTATCAACAAAGTGTTTAAGCCTTTTGGGCTGAAGATGGGGCTTATTCCGGTATCGCCGTCATTACTTGCCGAGATCCTCTCGACCGCTCCCACCTCTGGCGGGCAATCGGATAGCCGGTAAAGCGAGCGGTTATCCGACATGCTAGCGGCTATCCGACATGGATGCCGTAACCGTTACACCATCAGGCTCACATGGGCCGCTACGATGCGCCAGCCTTGCTCGGTACGCCGCCAGGTTTGCATCTGGCGGCCGATTTTCTCGCTGCCTTCACGGCGAAACTCGGTACTGGCGACCGCCGTGTCGTGGCCGTAGGTGGTGATCACGGTGTTGTGCAACTGCCTGTCCAACCCGGCTGACGGGCGGGCGGCGCGAAATTCGCGGATCTGATCAATGCCGTACAGGTTTTCAGAAGCGCCGTAACGCACGGTGCGTTCATCGTGCCAGAACAATTGGTCCAGCACGTCAACATCGTTGCCGGTCAGCGCCTTTTCATAGCGGTAAAAGGCGCCGGTGACCTCGGCCAGTACCTCGGGAATATTAATGTCAGACTGTGTGTTCTCAGGTGTCATGCGGAAAGTCCTTGTGGGTGAAACGTCGTGGGCGGCAGCGCCTGCGCGATGCCCTGCTGTTCAAGATGCCAGGCGGCGCGCAGCGCCACGTCCTCCCGCCACGGCGCGGCGATTAACTGTACGCCGATCGGCAGCCCGCCGGCGGTTGCCAACGGCACGGTGACCACCGGCAGGCCGACGAACGAAATCGGCTGGGTTAACATGCCCATGCTGGCGCGGATCGGTAAATCGGTGTGGTTGATACGCATGGTTTCCTGACCGATCGGCGTGGCCGGGCAGGGCGTTGCCGGGGCAATCAGCAGATCGGTATCGTTGAACAGCGCCAGCACTTCCCGGCGGAAATGATCGCGGAAACGCTGGGCCTGCACATACCAGGCGGCGGGGATCATCGCGCCGGCCAACAGTCGTTCACGCGAAAGCGGTTCAAATTGATCCGGTGCGTCGCGCAGCGCCGGCAGGTACTGATTGCCGCCTTCGCTGGCGGAAAGAATAAACGCTGCAGTACGCGCCAGCGCGGCATTATCCAGTATCACATCATGGTCGGCGTTTAAGGCATCCGCGACTTGCTGCACTGCGGCGGTGGCCTGTTCATCGCACCATTGCGCGAAGTAACCCCCCAGTACCCGGCTGCGCAGCGGCGCGGCGTCCGCCAGTGAAGGCACCGTGGATCGCAGTGGTTGATCCGCCTGAAACCGATCGGCCGGATCGCGGCCTTGCAGTACGTCATACACCAGCGCCAGATCGTCTACGCTACGCGCCAGCGGGCCGATGTGATCGAGGCTGCCGACAAACGGCTGGGTTCCCTGACGCGATAACCGCCCAAACGTCGGCTTCAGCCCGAAGATACCGCACAACGAAGCGGGAACGCGGATCGACCCATTGGTGTCGCTGCCCAACGAGAAATTCACCAAACCGGCCGCTACCGCCGCCGCCGAGCCGCCGGACGAGCCGCCGGCGATGCGTGTTAGATCGTGTGGGTTGCGGGTAGCACCGTAGTGGCTGTTCTCGGTGGTAAAGCCGTAGGCGTAGGCATCCATATTCAGCAATCCGGAGAGCAACGCCCCCTGTGCTTGTAGCTGGCGCACCGCAAATGCATCCTGAGCGGCTGCCGGGCGTCGGCTGAACAGCTTGGCGCCGGCAAGGGTCGTTTCGCCGGCGACATCAAACAGGTTTTTTACCGCATAGGGTACGCCCGCCAGCGCGGGCAACGGCTCACCTAACCGGCGTTTGAGGTCCACGCCGTTGGCTTCCGTCAGCATACGTTGTGCCGTGACGGCGGTATAAGCATTGACGGCCGGGTTGTGCTGTTCGATGCGCGCCAGCGTGTCGCGGGCAATGTCGGTGGCGGAAAGGTGGCCGGCCGCCAGTTCAGCCTGCAACGAGCGAATAGACAGTTGTGCGGGATTCATGGCCGGTAGACCCCCGCTACTTCCTGACGCTCATCCAACGGGAACGCCATCAACGGCTGCGCCATCGCGGCGATGCGGCTGAACTGGACGTGCAATTCCTGACGGCGGGTGTCGTCCAATTCCAGCCCCATCAGGACTTCCATTTGTTGCAGGTACGCGGCCAGCGTGTCCTGATCGATATCCCTGTTTTTCATAATCAGCACCTTAGGGTTGAAAAGTTAATAGCCGACCGCGCTGCCGTTGCTGCGCGGATCGCTGGCGCCTTCCAGCATACCGTTGACGTGGCGGACAATAGCGCCGGCGTGGCCGACGGTTTCGCTAAATCCGGTGAGCAGTTCCACATCGTGGCCGAGAGTACGCAACGCATCGACGGTGGCCGGCGTGAAACGGTCTTCCAGTTTCAGCGTATCGGACGACTGCCCCCAGGTTCGCCCCAGCAACCAACGCGGCGCCGTAATCGCCTGCTGTAACGGCACGCCTTGCATAACATGACGAATGAACAGCGCGGCCTGCGTCTGTGGCTGGCCGTCGCCGCCCATTGAGCCGTAGACCATCGTGCGCCCGTCAGACAAACGCGCCGCCGCCGGGTTGAGCGTGTGGAAGGGTTGTTTGCCCGGTTCCAACGCCAGCAAGTGGGCCGGGTCCAGGCTGAAAGAAGCGCCGCGGTTTTGCCACAGCACGCCGGTGCCCGGCAGCACTATGCCGCTGCCGAATTCGTGATAAATACTCTGAATGAACGAGACCGACACCCCGTGGCGATCGCACACGCCCATCCAGACGGTATCGCCCGGCCCTTTGCCTTGCCCCCAGGGGGCGGCCGTGCGGGTGTCTACACGGGCGGCGAGCTGTTGCAGCGGGGTATCAGACAGCAGCGCCTGAATATCCTGGGTGATCAGTTTCGGGTCGGTGATGTATTGGTCGCGTAGCCCAAACGCCAGTTTGGTGGCTTCCACTATGCGGTGAATGGTCTGGCTGTCGCTCAAATCCGCCATCCCCAGCCTGTCGGTAATCCCCAGAATCGCCAGCGATACCAGCCCTTGCGTCGGCGGCGCCAGGTTAAACACTTCGCCTTTGCTGTGTTTCAGCACCAGCGGCGTGGTGCGGCGGGCGCGGTAATCCGCCAGGTCGCCGGCGGTGACCGGCAGGCCCAGTTCCGCCATCTGTTTCGCCATGCGTTCCGCCAGCGCGCCGCGATAAAAGCTATCCAGCCCGTCTTGCGCCAGTTGTTGCAGGGTATCGGCCAGATCCGGCTGGGTGAAACGGCTGCCGGTACGGGGGATTGCACCCTGCGGCATAAAGACCCGGCAGAATTCGGGGAAATCGCGCAGTTCGTGCTGGCGGCTGGTCAGCGCATCTTCTTGCGACTGGGTGACCGGTATGCCGTGGCGCGCATAGTGAATGGCGTCTTCCACTAGCTGCGCCAGCGGTAAGGGCGCAGCCAGATCCAGTTCAGCGGCGTAATCCAGCGCCTCCTGCCATCCGCCTACCGTCCCGGCGACGGTCAGCGCGGCGTTGGGGCCACGGTGAGGAATACGGCTTTCACCGGCGTAGCGAGCGCGGGTCGCCAGCGAACCGGCGGCACCGCTGGCGTCGATGGCTATCGGGGCGCCTTGCGGCGGTACGATCAACCAGAAACCATCGCCGCCCAGACCGTTCATATGCGGGTAAACCACGGCTATCGCTGCGGCAGCGGCCACCATCGCTTCAATGGCATTGCCGCCGGCACGCAAAACACGCTGCGCGCTGGCGCTGGCAAGATGATGCGGTGTGACCGCCATGCCCGACGGGGCGATATGACTTTGCATCATGAGGATAAGGCTCTTAGTAGACTGTAGGGTGGTCGATGCTAAGCAAAAGCCGTTCCATCTTTTCTGCTTGCTGCCGACCGACGGTTGTATGCTATGTTCATCATAACGTCGAAAAGATGAAACAAAAGTTACAGCGTTCAAACTTACAGCGTTCAAACTGACAACGTTCAAACTTACCGTCTTCACACTTATCGTCTTCACACTTATCGTTTCCAAACTTATGTTTTTTAAACAATGACAAGGGCAGGCATGAAGCAGATTGACGAACGGTTGCGCAGCCGGTACAGCGAACTGTCGCCGCAAGAGCAGCGGGTGGCGGAGTTTATCTTCGACCATCTGGACGACCTTATCAGCTATAACAGCGCCGAGCTGGCGCGGCTGAGCGGCGTTTCCAAGGCTACGGTCAGCCGTCTGTTCCGCCGCCTCGGCTACCCCAGCTACCGCGAAATGCGTGATGAGCTGCGCACCCTGCGCCAGAGCGGGATGCCGTTGACCGATAACCGGGACGCGGTGCAGGGCAACACGCTGCTGGCGCGTCATTACAAGCAGGAGATGGCCAACCTGACGCAGTGGGTCAACCAGATCGATCCGCAGCAGTTCGGCGCGGTGATCGCCGCGCTACAACAGGCCCGGCGCGTGTGTATTCTCGGGCTGCGCAACAGCTACCCGGTGGCATTGCACCTGCGCCAGCAACTGTTGCAAATCCGCCCGCAGGTGCCGTTGCTGGCGCAACCCGGCCAGACGCTGGCGGAAGAACTGGCGGATCTCGACGAGCGGGATGTGGTGGTGGTGGTGGCGTTTCGCCGCCGCCCGCGCCTGATTCTGCCATTGTTGCAGCAACTGCACGCCCGCCGGATTCCGGTGTTGCTGCTGTGCGAACCGCAAGTGCATACGCTGCCGACGCTGGTCTCCTGGTCGCTGACCGCGCCGCTGGACAGCGTATCAGCGTTTGACAGCTACGCCGGCGCCATGAGTCTGGTCAATCTGATCAGCAACGCGCTGCTGCACCAGATGCTGGCGGAAGGGCGTCAGCGTATTCACGATATCGCCGATCTTTATCTGCAACTGGACGAGCTGGAGCAGCGCTAACCACGCGTCTTACTGGTGCAAATGTCCTTTTTTGGTGCAATCGATTCCCGTTTTAATGCTCTGTCATTGTGCGCTGCGGACTGAACGTCGGGCGCCTCGCTGCATCCTCCCTCTTCCTGTGATTCCCTGAATCCACCGTTGTTGCCCTTTGCCCGTCGCTACACAATATCGGCGGATTATCTGGCATACATTTTGCTTTTTAATCTGCAACAAAGGTTTCAATATTTTTATTGAAGAATCTTTGGTTTCAAATTAATTTAACCGGGGGCACAGCAATGAAGATCGGAAAACGTGTTTTGGCAGTAGTTGGCGCAGCGCTGTTGATGGCTCAGGCAGGACAAGCGATGGCGGATCAATGGCAGGATATCCAGAAGCGCGGCGTACTGCGTGTTGCGGTGCCGCAAGACTTCCCGCCGTTTGGTTCGGTCGGCACCGATTTGCAGCCGCAGGGCTACGACATCGACATGGCCCGCTACCTGGCCGATGAGATGAAACTAAAGTTGCAGCTAGTGCCGGTGACCAGCGCCAACCGTGTGCCGTATTTGCAGACCGACAAGGTCGATCTGGTGATTTCCAGCCTGGGTAAAAATGCGGAACGTGAAAAAGTGATCGACTTCAGCAGCGCCTACGCGCCGTTCTTCCTGGGGGTGTTCGGCCCGAAAGAGACGGATGTCGGCGCGCCGGAGGCGTTGCAAGGTAAAACCGTCGGCGTGACCCGCGGTGCGGTGGAAGACATGGTGCTGACCGAGACTGCGCCCAAAACCGCCGACATCAAGCGCTATGAAGACAACAACACCACGCTGTCGGCTTATATGTCCGGTCAGGTGCAGTATATCGCCACCGGCAACCTGGTGGTGGCGGCGATTGCCGAGAAGAACCCGGCGAAAGCGCCGGTCGCCAAATTCATGCTGAAAGATTCGCCCTGCTACATCGGCCTGAAAAAGGACGAGCCTGCGCTGAAGGCGAAAGTGAACGAGCTGATTGAAAAAGCGCTTAAGGACAACACGCTCAACGGCCTGTCCGAAAAATGGCTGAAAGCGCCGCTGCCGGCCAATTTGGGCGCCTAAGGATACGCCATGACTTATCAGCTTCATTTCGCGGCGCTGTGGCCATACTGGCCGGAGTTACTGGCCGGCTTGTGGGTCACCGTGCAACTGACGACGATGGCGACGCTCGGCGGGATTGCCATCGGCATTTGCGGTGCGGCATTACGCAGCGGTAAGCCGACCTTCGTCAGCCGCTTGTGGGGCTTGTACGTCGAGCTTATCCGCAATACGCCGTTTGTGGTGCAACTGTTTTTCATCGTGTTCGGTCTGCCGGGGTTGGGGCTCAAACTCACCGCTGGGCAGGCCGCCCTGCTGGCGATGTTGGTGAATCTGGGCGCTTACAGCACGGAGATTATTCGTGCCGGCATCCAGGTGACGCCGAAAGGCCAGTGGGAGGCTGCGCGAGTGCTGGGGTTGTCGCGCGCTCAGACTTTTACGCGGGTGATTTTGCCGCCCGCGCTGCAACGGATTTATCCGGCGCTGGTCAGCCAGTGCATCATCGTGATGCTCGGTTCATCCGTGGTGTCGCAGGTGTCGTTTGAAGAGCTGACCTTTGCCGCCAACTTAATTCAGTCACGGACTTTCCTCAGTTTTGAGGTGTATCTGGTGACCACGCTCTGCTATCTGGTGCTGTCGATGCTGATGCGTCAACTGCTGTTGCTGGCCGGGCGACGCTTTCTGGGGACACCGCGCTGATGATGACATTTACTGACTGGGATATTGTGCGCAACCTGCTGCTGGCCGGGCGCTGGACGGTGCTGTTGTCGCTGGCGGCGTTTTTCGGCGGCGCCGTGGTGACGTTGCCGTTGCTGCTGCTGCGGCTGACCAAACGTCGTTGGCCGATGCGTCTGACCCGGCTATACGCCGATGTATTTCAGGGCACGCCGCTGCTGATGCAGCTGTTTCTGGCGTTTTTCGGGCTGGGATTGTTCGGTATCGACGTCAGCCCGTGGACGGCCGCCGCCCTGGCGCTGACGCTGTTTACCAGCGCATTTCTGGTGGATATCTGGCACGGCAGCGTGCAGGCGTTGCCGAAAGGGCAATGGGAAGCCTGTCGTTGTCTGGGGTTGACCTTCACACAGACGTTGACCCGGGTGATTGCGCCTCAGGCGATGCGCATTGCCATTGCGCCGACGGTAGGGTTTTCGGTGCAGGTGATCAAAGGCACCGCGCTGGCGTCAATCATCGGTTTCGTCGAGCTGACCAAAGCCGGCACCATGCTCAATAACGTGACATACCAGCCATTTAAGGTGTTCGGGCTGGTGGCGCTGGGCTATTTCCTGCTGTGTTACCCGCTGTCGTACTACAGCCGTTATCTGGAGAAGAAATTCAATGCCGCTCATCACCATTAATCAGGTTCATAAATACTACGGCCAGAACCACGTGCTGAAAGGGGTGGATCTGGATATTGATGCCGGCGAGGTTATCTCCATCATCGGTCGCAGCGGTTCCGGCAAAAGCACCCTGTTGCGCTGTATCAACGGGCTGGAAGGCTATCAGGACGGCAGCATCAAGCTGGGCGGCATGACCGTGACCGACCGTGATTCGCAGGCGCGGGAAATCAGCCGTTCCGTCGGCATGATCTTCCAGAACTTCAACCTGTTCCCGCATATGACCGCGCTGGAAAACGTGATGCTGGCACCCAAACTGGTGCTGGGGAAAAGCGCCGCCGAGTGCCGTGAGCTGGGCATGAAGATGCTGGAGAAGGTCGGGCTGGGCGAACGTATCGATTACTACCCGTCGAATCTGTCCGGCGGCCAACAGCAGCGGGTGGCGATCGCCCGCGCGCTGGCGATGAACCCGAAAGTGCTGCTGTGCGATGAGATCACTTCGGCGCTGGACCCGGAGCTGGTCGGTGAAGTGCTGAAGGTGCTGGAGCAACTGGCGGCGGAAGGCATGACGCTGATTCTGGTCACCCACGAGATGAATTTCGCCCGCGAAGTGGGCGACCGGGTGGTGTTTATGCATCAAGGCACCGTGTGGGAGCAGGGGAGCGGCGATGTGCTGTTCGCCAACCCGCAGACCGCCGAACTGAAACAGTTTATCGCCTCGGTACGGCTGTAGCGCCGTAAGCGGCATCGGCTATTACGATTTTTATGCTTTAAGGACATCAGGAGTTCATCACATGCCTAACGACCTGTTTGCACAGATCAATCCGCCCCATCGTTTGCTCATGGGGCCCGGCCCGATCAATGCCGACCCGCGCGTACTGCGCGCGATGGCCAGCCAACTGGTCGGACAGTATGACCCGGCGATGACCGGGTACATGAATCAGGTGATGGCGCTGTATCGCCAACTGTTCCGTACCGACAACCGCTGGACCATGCTGGTGGACGGCACCTCCCGCGCCGGCATTGAGGCCATTCTGGTTTCGGCGATCCGCCCCGGCGACCGGGTGCTGGTGCCGGTATTTGGTCGTTTCGGCCACCTGCTGTGCGAGATTGCCCGCCGCTGCCGCGCCGATGTCCACACCATCGAGGTGCCGTGGGGCGAAGTGTTCACGCCGGATCAGATAGAAGACGCCATCAAGCGGGTAAAACCGCGCCTGCTGCTTACCGTACAAGGCGATACCTCCACGACGATGCTGCAACCGCTGGCGGAACTCGGGGAGATCTGCCGTCGCCATGACGTGCTGTTTTATACCGATGCCACCGCCTCGTTCGGCGGCAACCCGCTGGAAACCGATGCCTGGGGGCTGGATGCGGTCTCGGCCGGGTTGCAGAAATGCCTGGGCGGCCCGTCCGGCAGCTCGCCGGTGACGCTCAGCTCGCGTATGGAAGCGGTGATTCGCCAGCGCAAATGCGTGGAGCAGGGGATCCGCACCACCGACCATCAGGACGGTGACGACGAGATGATTTACTCCAACTACTTCGACCTCGGCATGATCATGGATTACTGGGGACCGGAGCGGTTGAACCACCATACCGAAGCCACCAGCATGTTGTTCGCTTCTCGTGAGTGCGCCCGCATCATTCTGGAAGAAGGGCTGGATAGCTGTATCGCCCGTCACCAGTTGCACGGCAAGGCGCTGTTGGCCGGCATTGAAGGCATGGGATTGCAGCCCTACGGCGACATCGCCAACAAAATGAGTAATGTGCTGGGCGTGGTGATCCCGTCGGGTATTCACGGTGAGCAGGTGCGCAAGCTGCTGCTGGAGGATTTCGCCATCGAGATCGGCACCTCGTTTGGGCCGTTGCAGGGCAAGATTTGGCGTATCGGCACCATGGGCTACAACGCGCGTAAAGACTGCGTGATGCAAACGTTGACCGCGCTGGAAGCGGTATTGAACCGGCTGGGGTTCCGCTCCGTTCAGGGGGCGGCGTTGCAAGCCGCCTGGAATGTGTATGATGCCGCGCAGGCGCCGACATGAGCGAGGTGCTGATGGACAGCGTGATGACGGATTTCAATGCGCAGGCGGCGGCCCGACGGGTGATGACGCGTTGCGATCAACTGGCGACCATCAGTGAAACCCACGGCCAACTGACGCGCGTTTATCTGTCGCCGCAGCATTTGCAGGCCAACCAGCAAACCGGCGAGTGGATGCGCGAAGCCGGAATGCGCGTGTGGCAGGATAGCGTGGGCAATATTTGTGGGCGCTATGAAGGTAGCACGCCGGGCGCACCGGCGCTGCTGCTGGGCTCGCACCTCGACACCGTGCGTAACGCCGGGCGTTACGACGGCATGTTGGGGGTGCTGGCGGCGATTGAAACTGTGTCATTCCTGCATCAGCACGGTATTCGCCTGCCGGTGGCGCTGGAGGTGGTCGGTTTTGGCGATGAAGAGGGCACCCGTTTTGACGTCACGTTGCTGGGCAGCCGCGGATTGACCGGCACCTGGCCCGACGGCTGGCTGTCACGCCCGGACGCCAACGGCGTGACCGTGGCGCAGGCGCTGACGCAGGCCGGGCTGGACCCGGAGGCTATCACTCAGGCGGCGCGACCGGCGGCGGATATTCTGGCCTATCTGGAATTGCACATCGAACAAGGTCCGTGTCTGGAACAGGCTGGACTGGCGTTGGGCGTGGTCACGGCCATTAACGGCGCCCGGCGGCTGAACTGCACCTTTACCGGTCACGCCGGTCATGCGGGAACCGTGCCGATGTCGCAACGTCAGGATGCGCTGGCCGCCGCCGCCGCCTGGATGACCCAGGCGGAGCAGATGACGCGCGATAGCGATCCTTATCTGGTGGCGACCTTCGGTACGTTGCAGTGCCTGCCCGGCGCGGCCAACGTGATTCCCGGTGAAGTGAGGTTGACGCTGGATATTCGCGGGCCGGACGATAAACCGCTGGATGCGCTGCTGCAACGGTTGCTGACGCTGGCGCAGGATATCGCCATGCAACGCCATTGCGCTTTTAGCGCCGAAGAGTATTACCGCATTGCCGCCACCCGCTGCGATGACGCATTGCAACAGCGGCTGTCGGCGGCGGTGATGCAGGTGCAGGGCGACAACCTGTCGTTACCCAGCGGCGCCGGCCATGACGCCATCGCCATCGCCGAACGTTGGCCGGTGGGGATGCTATTTATGCGCTGCAAGGGCGGCATTAGCCATCACCCTGACGAATCGGTATTGACCGATGATGTCGCGCAGGCGTTGCAGGCGCTGCTGCTCACGGTGTGGGGATACCGATAATGAGGCTGTTGACAAACAGCTATATTGTCTTGTGAATGGTGAAGTTTGTCCGGTCAGTGAATAATTTCGTGCGGGAT
>NZ_SZVX01000030.1:0-38913 GCF_007210685.1 Dickeya sp. ws52 | reverse complement strand
CCAAAGCGAGGGCCGTTCGGATCTCAAAAACCCAGTATCCCGTTCACTCAAAACACCTTAAGTGAACGGTGTTAGCCGACCGGCGGTTTTTTTATCTGACGAGCAGCTTAATTGCTGGTATCTAATTCCGGAAAACTTTTGACCAGTTCATCAATCGCTTTCATTTGTTGCAGGAAAGGTTCCAGTTTATCCAGTGGCAACGCGGAAGGCCCGTCACATTTGGCGCTGTTCGGCTCTGGATGGGCTTCAATAAACAACCCGGCGATACCGACCGCCATCCCTGCGCGCGCCAGTTCCGCCACCTGAGCACGACGGCCGCCAGAGGCAGCGCCGAACGGATCGCGGCATTGCAACGCATGTGTGACGTCGAAAATCACCGGTGCGCCATGGGAAACCTGCTTCATGACATTGAAGCCCAGCATATCCACAACCAGGTTGTCATAGCCGAAGTTACTGCCGCGATCGCACAAAATCACCTGTTCATTGCCGCCTTCGCGGAATTTATCCACGATATTCCCAACCTGTCCGGGGCTGATGAACTGCGGTTTTTTGATGTTAATGACCGCGCCGGTTTTCGCCATCGCTTCCACCAGATCAGTCTGGCGAGCAAGGAATGCCGGTAACTGAATAACGTCAACCACTTCAGATACCGCTTGAGCCTGCTGAGGTTCGTGCACATCAGTAATGATTTTCACGCCGAAGGTGTGTTTCAGCTCCTGGAAAATCTTCATCCCTTCTTCCAGGCCCGGACCACGGTAAGAGTGGATGGAAGAACGGTTGGCTTTGTCGAAGGAAGCCTTAAAAACATAGGGGATGCCCAGTTTCTGCGTCACCGTGACATAGTGTTCGCAAATCCGCATCGCCATCTCACGGGATTCAAGTACGTTCATGCCGCCGAACAGCACAAACGGCAGATGGTTGGCAACCGGGATCGTCCCGATGTTAACCACTTTATTATTCATAACCTTACCTTATTGTCGGATAAACCAGATGCTCGGGTTTCAGGTAATTTCCCGAACTAGTGCAGCACAATCTGCTTCTGTTCAATGGAATGGATCTGCACTTTGATCATTTCGCTGACCGGATCTTCCGGGCACTGCTCTACAAAATAACTCAAATCTGACAACGCGATATGGTCGCAGTCCAGTTGTGCGTAAATCAAACCGCGGTCGCGAATTTCATACGGATCTTCCGGGTCAAACTGCAACACGGCCTCACTGGCGCGTAAAGCCAGTTCCATCTGTTTTTCTTCCATCAGCGCCACCTTGAGCGTATCCAGCAGCTTACGGACAATCATGACGTTTTCCGCTTCATCCAGATCGCTGTCCAGCAGTCTGGCGGAAGGGCTGATGTTGCCCTTCAGCCACACCTCAAGCACATGTTCGCTCAGTGTATCGCCATTCAACGGATTAATCAGCCACATTTCATCATCGAGCCAGTCGGCGCGCAGAATCAATTGAGTGGGGAAAATCACCGGCATCAGCGGTAAATCCAACTGATGTGCGATATGCAAAAAGATAATACCCAACGATACCGGCATCCCTTGTCGGGTAGCCAGGACTTTGTCCAACCAGAGTACGTCAGATAAATGGTAAACGCCGCTGGCGCCGCCGAAGCCCCAGGTGTGGAAAAAGAGTTCAATCAACTGCTCCAGCTGTTGGTCTTGATCCAAATCGGCGGAAATGGTCGCACGCGCTTCTTCAACAAGTTGCTGCAGATTTTGCTTCACTTCCTGCGCGGAAAAATCGCGGCGTATTGACTGGGAAACCAGGATCACACCTTCGCTTAAGGATGACTGGTTAAATTCAAAATCAGCAATAGAACTCATAGTTATTCCATCAAAGCAAAGATAACGTCAGCTACGCGCCTGAACCTGAAACAGCACATTTTATATTCGCTGCCCGCACGCCGCGTGTGCCCGGTCGCCAGCGAATCGATAATAATGCCAAATCGAGAGTTCGTCAGCAGATCTGTCCGGAACCTCAAGCGATAATAACCGCTAATCATTATCAATGTGATCCTGCTCAAGCTGGAGTACACGGCGCTCCACCATACATTCAGCGTCGGTTAGTCGCTCCGGCAGGCCATTGTCCCAACGTTACACGTTCATTATCGCCATAATCGCGATAGGTTTTTACCTGCGCAAAACCGTATTGCGACAACAATGCCCGTACCGCTTGCCCTTGTTGCCAACCGTGCTCCAACAGCAGCCAACCGTCATCCAGTAAAAATGCGCCGGCCTGCAGGATAATCTGCCGTAAGTCGGCTAATCCGTCCTCTGCCGCCACCAGTGCGCTGGCCGGCTCGAAACGCACATCACCGCGCGACAAATGTGGGTCATGCTCATCAATATACGGCGGGTTGCTGACAATCAGTGAGAACCGTTGTCCAGCCAATGGCGAAAACCAGTCTCCCGGTAAAAATTGAGCATTATTAATTCCCAACCGGCGGGCATTATGGCTGGCCAGCGCCACCGCATCATGTTGACTGTCGATACCAACAACCCGGCAATCGGGGCGCTCATGGGCGATCGCCAACGCAATCGCGCCGGTACCGGTTCCTAAATCGACTACCGATGATGCGCCGGCAGGCAGATGCGCCAGCGCATGTTCAACCAGACATTCAGTATCCGGTCGCGGGATAAGCGTCACGGGCGATACCGCCAACGGCAGCGACCAAAACTCCCGATATCCGATTAAATACGCGATCGGTTCTCCGGTTACGCGCCGTGCCAACAGCGATTCCAGCGTCTGGTACTCACTGTCAGTCAACTCGGTTTCACCAAAAGCCAGTAGAAACGTGCGGCCCTTACCGGTGATGTGCTCCAGCAGGATCTCGGCGTCCCGTTTCGGGCTCTCACTGGCCTGAAGCCGGGTTATCGCCTGTTTCAACCAGTCCTGATAATTCATTATTCCTGCTCAGCCAGCGCCGCCAACTGGTCGGCCTGATATTCCTGTACGATGGGTTGGATCAGCATATCCAGCTTACCTTCAATCGCCTCGTCCAGGCGGTAGAGCGTCAGGTTGATGCGGTGATCGGTCACCCTTCCCTGCGGAAAGTTGTAAGTGCGGATACGATCGGAACGGTCGCCGCTGCCCAACAGATTACGGCGGGTGGATGCCTCCTCCTGCTGGCGCTTTTGCATTTCCGCCGCACGAATACGCGCCGCCAGCACCGATAACGCCTTCGCTTTATTCTTGTGCTGCGAACGCTCATCCTGGCACTCCACCACAATGCCCGTCGGCAAATGAGTAATACGGATAGCGGAATCGGTGGTGTTAACGTGTTGTCCGCCGGCACCGGAGGAGCGGAAAGTATCGATTCGCAGATCGGCAGGGTTGATGTCCGGCAATTCCGCTTCCGGCACTTCCGGCATGACCGCCACGGTGCAGGCGGAGGTATGAATACGCCCTTGCGATTCGGTGGCGGGTACGCGCTGCACCCGGTGCCCGCCGGACTCGAATTTCAACTGACCGTAAGCGCCGTCGCCCACGACTTTGGCAATCATCTCTTTGTAGCCGCCGTGCTCGCCGTCGCTCGCGCTCATGATTTCTACCTTCCAGCGGCGGGATTCGGCATAACGGCTGTACATACGGAACAAGTCGCCGGCAAATAACGCGGCTTCGTCACCACCCGTACCGGCACGGATCTCCAGAAAACAGCCACGCTCATCATCAGGATCTTTCGGCAGCAGCAGCACTTGCAGTTGCTGTTCCAGTGTTTCACTGGCCGCTTTCGCCGCTTTGAGTTCCTCCTGCGCCAGATCACGCATCTCCGGGTCATCCAGCATCAGTTCAGCCGTGGCGAGGTCATCCTGCGTCTGCTGCCAGCACTGAAAGCAACGGGTAATGTCGGTAAGTTGCGCGTACTCGCGGGACAACGCCCGGAAACGGTCCATATCGGCAATCACGCTGGGTTCTCCCAGCAGCGCCTGCACTTCTTCATGGCGCTCTTGTAACGCTTCCAATTTAGCAACAATAGAAGACTTCATGCGGGCAGTTCAATCCTGTGTCGAATCATTATGGGGGAAGAAGAATGCTAGTTCAGGCCGAGACTGTCACGTAAAATCTGCAAACGCTCCAGATCACCGTCGCGGGCGGCCTGCTGTAACGAACGGGTAGGCGCATGAATCAAGCGGTTGGTCAGGCGCTGCGTCAGTTCCTGCACGATAGCATCGACATCGCCGCCGTTCTGTATTGCAGCCAAGGCTCTGGCCGTCATCTCTTCGCGCAGGCGGTCCGCCTGGGAACGATAATCGCGGATCGTCTCTACCGCCGACTGCGACCGCATCCATGCCATGAATTCCGAGCACTCCTGCTGCACGATGGATTCAGCCTGAATCGCCGCCGCCTTGCGCTGCGCCAGATTGTGCTGAATGATTGCGTGCAGATCATCCACGCTATACAGGTAAATATTGGGTAGCCGCCCGACTTCCGGCTCGATGTCACGCGGCACGGCGATATCCACCATCAGCATCGGCTGGTTGCGGCGTGCTTTCATTGTGCGCTCCATCATCCCTTTACCGATAATCGGCAACGTGCTGGCCGTGGAACTGATGACGATATCCGCCTGCGGCAGATGGGCATCCAGCTCCGAAAGCGTAATCACCTCGGCACCGACCTCTTCAGCCAGCACCTGCGCGCGTTCGCGCGTTCTATTGGCAATCACCATCCGTTTCACTCGGTGCTCGCGCAGATGACGCGCCACCAGTTCGATGGTTTCGCCGGCACCGACCAACAGCACGTTGACGTCAGCCAGCGATTCGAAAATTTGCCGCGCCAGCGTGCAGGCGGCGAACGCTACCGACACCGCACTGGCGCCGATATCCGTTTCGGTTCGCACCCGCTTGGCGACGGTAAACGACTTCTGGAACAGGCGCTCCAGATCGCCCGACAACGAGCGCTCACGCTGAGAATCCGCAAACGCTTTTTTGACTTGCCCCAGAATCTGCGGCTCGCCCAACACCAGCGAATCCAGCCCGCTGGCAACACGCATCAGATGGCTGACCGCCGCATTGCCTTCATGCCAGTAGAGATTTTTGCGGATTTCATCAGGATTAAGGCGGTGATAATCACACAACCAGGCGATTAACTGCTCATGCCGATTGTCCTGCTCTTCCACACTGAGGTAGAGCTCGGTGCGGTTACAGGTGGAAAGCAACACGCCGCCCTGAACCAATGGTTGCTGTAACAGACTGTGCAGCGCCTGCCCCTGCCTGTCCGGCGAGAACGCGACGCGCTCCCGCAGAGAGACTGGTGCCGTTTTATGATTGATACCAAGCGCAAGCAGGGTCATGGTCTACAGAGTAATCCCGGTGTTAGTATGGGTTTCATCTGAGGGGCATTCTACTTGAAGCCTGCGGGCAAGAAAAGTAACCCCGATTGAACGCGCTCACGCCATTAACGCTTTGTTGGATCATATCGCAAGGATTGACGCTGCCGGCCAACCCCGCTAGCGTGACGCCTTGTTATGAACCCATGATGCTAGTAACAGGATCTTTTCGACATGCCCAATAAACCCACCCGAGCCTTACGGTTACTGCCTTTGGCGAGTGTGTTACTGACAGCCTGTACTCTGACTCAGCCCTCCCTGCCGGGTAAAAAACCGACCTCTCCCGAGTGGCGCGAGCACGAGCAGAAAGTACAAAACTTGACCACGTATCAGACTCGCGGTTCGTTCGCCTATATTTCCGATAGGAAAAAACTGTACGCCCGGTTCTTCTGGCAGCAACCTTCGCCGCAGCGCTACCGTTTGCTGCTCAGCAACCCGTTAGGCGGCACCGAGCTGGAACTGCAGGTCAGCCCGGATCTGGTACAAATTACCGACAACCAGGGCAAGCGCTACATGGGGAAAGACGCGCAGCACATGGTTCAGCAACTCACCGGTATGGCGATTCCGCTCGACAATTTACGCCAGTGGATGCTCGGCTTGCCGGGCGACGCGCAGGATTTCACGCTGGATGATCGTGCCCTGCTGCGCAGCGTGAACTATCAACAAGGCGACCAACACTGGAATGTGTCCTATCTCTCTTATATCGAAGGCTCATTGCCGCTGCCGCAGAATCTGGAGCTGACGCAGGGCGAGCAACGCATCAAACTGAAAATGGACAACTGGACAACGCAATAAATCATGGCGACTGCACGCAACCGCTGGCCCTCTCCGGCCAAGCTGAACCTGTTTTTGTATATCACCGGTCGCCGGCCAGACGGTTACCATAACCTGCAAACGTTGTTTCAGTTCCTGGATTATGGCGACACCCTGACCATCACGCCGCGCCAGGATCAACGGATCGTCCTGCTGACACCCTTGCCCGGCGTTCCCGATGAGCAAAACCTGGCCATTCGCGCCGCCCGTCTGTTGCAGGCGTGGTGTCGCGAATCCGGGCTGCCGTTCGCCGGCGCCGACATCGGCATCGACAAACGTCTACCGATGGGCGGTGGTCTGGGCGGCGGTTCGTCCAACGCCGCCACCGTGCTGGTGGCGCTAAACCAGTTGTGGCGCAGCCAGGTCCCCGTCGACGCTCTGGCCGCACTGGGCCTCAAGCTGGGCGCGGATGTGCCGGTGTTTGTGCGGGGTCACGCGGCGTTCGCCGAAGGCGTGGGAGAGCGGTTAACGCCGGTCTCGCCGCCGGAAAAATGGTATCTGGTGGTACATCCCGGCGTCAGCATTCCCACCCCGCTTATCTTTGCCGATCCGGATTTGACGCGCGACACACCGGCACGCCCACTGTCACAATTACTGACACAAACTTTCAGCAACGATTGTGAAGCCGTCGCAAGAAAACGTTTTCGT
The DNA here is from genome assembly GCF_007210685.1 of Dickeya sp. ws52. Lineage (NCBI taxonomy): Bacteria > Pseudomonadati > Pseudomonadota > Gammaproteobacteria > Enterobacterales > Pectobacteriaceae > Dickeya > Dickeya sp. ws52. Next base: position 32,121 of record NZ_SZVX01000030.1, on the reverse strand, counting down.
GAGGTTGAAGAGCGACTTTTATGGCTGTTAGAATACGCACCGTCGCGCCTGACCGGCACCGGCGCTTGCGTGTTTGCCGAATTCGACACCGAGTCCGCCGCTCGTCAGGTGTTAGACCGGGCCCCGGAAGGCTTACAGGGTTTTGTTGCGCGTGGAGTGAACGTGTCTCCGTTGCAACAACGGCTTTCCGGGCAATTTAAGGGTTGCTAAAACACCACCGCCGACCGTGGTGCTCTAACGATCTTTTCCATACACCCGTATGTATATCCTGCTTGCGGTACGACACACGGCATTCCGCAGGCGGATATTTCTCTGGACGCAAGCTTGAGGTTCTTCTCGTGCCTGATATGAAGCTTTTTGCTGGTAACGCTACGCCGGAACTAGCACAACGTATTGCCAACCGTTTGTACACCAGTCTGGGCGACGCTGCTGTTGGTCGTTTTAGCGACGGCGAAGTCAGCGTACAAATCAACGAAAATGTACGCGGTGGTGATATTTTCATCATCCAATCGACCTGTGCTCCCACCAACGACAACCTGATGGAGCTGGTCGTTATGGTTGATGCCCTGCGCCGCGCTTCCGCAGGACGTATTACCGCAGTCATCCCCTATTTCGGCTACGCCCGTCAGGATCGCCGTGTGCGTTCCGCCCGTGTACCGATTACCGCCAAAGTCGTGGCTGATTTTCTCTCCAGCGTCGGTGTTGACCGTGTCCTGACGGTGGACCTCCATGCCGAACAGATTCAGGGGTTCTTCGACGTACCGGTAGACAACGTGTTCGGCAGCCCAATCCTGCTGGAAGATATGTTGCAGCAGAATCTGGATAACCCGATTGTGGTTTCCCCGGATATCGGCGGCGTGGTTCGCGCCCGTGCCATCGCCAAGCTGTTGAACGACACCGATATGGCAATCATCGACAAACGCCGCCCGCGCGCCAACGTCTCGCAGGTGATGCATATCATCGGTGACGTGGCAGGCCGCGATTGCGTGCTGGTCGATGATATGATCGATACCGGCGGCACCTTGTGTAAGGCCGCGGAAGCGCTGAAAGAACGTGGCGCTAAACGTGTCTTCGCTTATGCCACCCATCCGATTTTCTCCGGCAACGCTTACGAGAACATCAAGAATTCCGTGATTGATGAAGTGATTGTCTGCGATACCATTCCACTGTCGGAAAACATTAAATCGCTGCCGAATGTACGCACGTTGACATTATCCGGTATGCTGGCTGAAGCCATCCGCCGTATCAGCAACGAAGAATCTATTTCTGCGATGTTCGAGCACTAATCGATATTTCGGCTGTAATCACTACGCCACCGAATAATGATTCATTCGGTGGCGTTTTTATTGGAGACGAAGGACATTTCCGTATTTTTATTGAAATACCCCATCGTTCAACCGCATTCTGAGTCGATCAGATGATGGGTTATAGAGCCGCTTTGCGCTGAGTCTTGGCTTGCAACGCTTTAACCACGGCTTCCCCGAGCGCCGTTGCCGAAGCTGGGTTTTGCCCGGTGATTAAGCGCCCATCAACAACCACATTGTTCGCAAATATTGGCGCTTCTTCAAACGTTGCTCCGGCTTTCTTCAGCGCGCCTTGCAGTTCAAATGGCACTATCTTGTCGTACTGCCGGGAAACCTCTTCCGCTGCCGTAAATCCTGTGAGACGGCGACCGTTGATTAAGTCTTCACCGTTGCTGAGTTTTACATTGATGAGCCCTGCCGGACCATGGCACACGGCACTAATCACACCATTGTTTTCGTACAGCGTGCGCACAATATTGCTGAGCTCAGTATTATTGACAAAATCCCACATCGGACCATGACCACCGACAAGCAGAATCGCGGAATATTTTGATGGATCAATATCCGATAATTTAATCGTTTGACCAAGCTTATTTCGGTGTTGAGGGTTGGTCCAAAACTCCAGGCTAGCCTGATCTTTCAGGTCAAAACCATCGAAAGGAGCCAATCCTCCTTTAGGACTTGCAATATCGAAATCAACACCCGCTTTATCAAAAACTTTGACGGGATGAGTCAATTCTGGAAACCAAAATCCCCCCACGAGATTTTCTGTTTTTTTATCCAGACTGGAGACGACGATTAATATCTTTTCCTGTTTTTGCGTTTCCTGGGCCGCCCCCGCAATAGCAGATACCGAGAATACGGTAATAGCGATGATGAGACGAACAAAATACGTTGCAAGTGACATATGATTTCCTTCAAGTTGTTGGTGTGCCTTCACTGTATCTGAGTTCAAAAACCTGAGGTAGACGGTCAAAACGGAACAGATTGTTTAAAAAAACATGCCAATTGGCTTGTATTGAGATGAATTATTGCCACAAAATATCAATACGCGAATGAGCCAAAGATAACAGGAGAGAGTTCAGGATGGGCCAGCACAATGATTTTGATGGGTTGCCGGAATTTCTGGCTATCTCGAAAAGGCTGAGTATTCGGAAAGCCGCTCTTGATCTTGGCAAAACACCCGGTTCAATCAGTCAGTCATTGCAGAAACTGGAGCATCGCCTTGGCACGCTACTTTTTCATAGGACTACGCGTAAAATGGCATTGACAGAAGCCGGACAGAACCTGCTTTTAAAGATAGAACCTGCGGCGCGCGCAATCGCAGTCAGTCTCGAAGACGCGGCTCAGTCGTCAAAGGCGCCGGCCGGGACATTACGGTTAATCGTAGAGCGGTTGGCCTTACCGCATGTTATTGAGCCGTTATTACCCGCATTTCGCCAGCAATGGCCAAATGTAAACCTGGATATTACGGTCAGTAATCGCCATAACAATTTTATTTCTGAGGGTTATGATGCAGGTATTTTGATCGGCTCATACATCGAACAGGATATGATTGCGGTACGACTTTCCAAACCTTTTCAATGGGCGGTTTTTGGGGCCCCAGCCTATTTCAGGCTTCATGGAAAACCTAACGTTACCAACGACCTTGTTCATCATGAATGCATTCGATTCCGGCGCCCGGAAAAAGGCGATATTTATCGTTGGGAATTTATTGAAAATAATGAAACAGTTCGTATTGATCCGACAGGATCTATTACTGTTAATGACGGCGAGCTTATGCGTAGCCTTGCTGTTAAAGGAATTGGACTCATCTATTCCTCTACATTCCACACCTCACGTGAACTGGCGGCAGGAAGCCTGGAGCCCGCACTGCTTGATCGCTCGCCAGGTAATGATGGTCTTTTCCTCTATTTTTCGAAAGCCGGCAGAAATCAACCCAAATTACGTGCTTTTATTGAGACGTGCTCACGTATAATGAATATTTAAAAACTCATCGTATATTTATGCTTAAAATAATTCAAATTGCAGGAAAAAGCTCACTCTTGTAACTCACTCTCGGCGCGTCGAACCCTCTGGGGCCAGAGAGGAAAACCAATCCACCTGCAACTTGAATATGACGGGGATAAACCCTCGCCACCATTTTCCAGCCGATATTTGTTGTATCGCTTCGGCTACAGCCTTATGGATTCCGATGCCGTTGACGGCAGCAGCGTTTATCAAAATGCTTCAGCCACCAATACCTGTCCGCCACGGCTTCACGCCCGCTAATACGCGCACCGGCCAGCCATAAAATGGCGCCGGCAAAAATAGCCAGTAATTCCACATAATAAAGAGAACCTGGCAAATTTAATTCAGGCAATTGATTAGCAATCGAATAGGCTATTCCGGCAACCATCAGCAACATACCTAATCCCATAAATCCGTTGCCCACCCTCACTGCATTCCTATGTTTCATATTTCACCTCCAGAAATATCCAGTGGAAATAACTAAAATCTTGCTGCGTATTTTTCTGATTTATTCACAGTATAAGCAGCACTTTCCGATGGGGTTGCGTGAAGGATCACATGTTGGTGATCAACTGGCCCTGCGTTACACTAACGCCTTTGCCGATTATCCTGATGCGTCGGTGCCTGAGTGCCGCAAACGTATCGCCTATTCGTCTCAAATAATGAGTGGTATCAAATTGTGAGTGGTATCAAATTGTGAGTGGTAGCAAATTGTGAGTGGTATCAAGTTAATTGTAGGTCTGGCGAACCCCGGCGCGGAATACGCCGCCACCCGTCATAACGCCGGCGCCTGGTACGTTGACCGCCTGGCGGAAGCCTACCGGCAACCGCTGAAAGAAGAGAGTAAATTTTTCGGCTATACCGCACGCCTGTCGCTGGCGGGTAACGATGTGCGCCTGCTGGTGCCCACAACATTCATGAATCTCAGCGGTAAAGCCGTTGCGGCGATGGCAACCTTCTATCGCATCCAGCCCGATGAAATTCTGGTGGCGCACGACGAACTTGACCTGCTGCCCGGCGTCGCCAAACTGAAACTCGGCGGTGGTCACGGCGGCCACAACGGGCTAAAAGATATCGTCAGCAAACTCGGCAACAATCCCAATTTTCACCGTTTACGTATCGGCATCGGCCATCCGGGCGATAAAAACAAAGTGGTGGGATTCGTACTCGGTAAACCGCCCGTCAGCGAACAGACCCTGATCGATCAAGCCATCGATGAATCGTTGCGCTGTACGGATATCCTGATGAAAGAAGACATGATTAAAGCCATGAACCGCCTACATGCTTTCAAAGCGTCATGATTGACGATCGGCGGATCGAGTTCATGCCACATTATGTGTATAATTGGCATCAAGACTGACTTTTTCCATTCTGACAGGCTTTTTTTAGCAAAGCCTGACGATTAGTGATTTTTAAGGTGACATAAACATGGGATTTAAATGCGGTATCGTTGGGCTGCCTAATGTGGGTAAATCCACGCTGTTCAACGCGCTGACCAAAGCCGGTATCGAAGCGGCCAACTTTCCGTTTTGTACTATCGAACCCAACACCGGCGTAGTGCCGATGCCGGACCCGCGCCTCGACCAGTTGGCCGAGATCGTCAAGCCGCAGCGTACCGTTCCCACCACCATGGAATTCGTGGATATCGCCGGATTGGTGAAAGGCGCCTCCAAAGGCGAAGGCCTGGGCAACCAGTTCCTGACCAACATCCGTGAAACCGAAGCTATCGGCCACGTAGTGCGTTGCTTTGAAAACGACAACATCATTCACGTTTCGGGCAAGGTCAACCCTGCCGATGATATTGATACCATCAACACTGAGCTGGCGTTGTCGGATCTGGACACCTGTGAGCGCGCGTTGCATCGCGTACAGAAGAAAGCCAAAGGTGGCGATAAAGATGCAAAAGTTGAACAAGCCGCGCTGGAAAAATGCCTGCCGCAGTTGGAAAACGCCGGTATGCTGCGCGCGCTGGATCTGAGCGCGGAAGAGAAAGCGGCGATCCGCTATCTGAGCTTCCTGACGCTGAAACCGACCATGTACATCGCCAACGTCAACGAAGACGGCTTTGAGAACAACCCTTATCTGGATCAGGTTCGCGAAATCGCAGCTAAAGAAGGTTCCGTGGTCGTGCCGGTGTGTGCCGCCGTTGAATCTGACATTGCTGAACTTGATGATGAAGAGCGCGATGAATTCATGGCGGAGCTGGGTCTGGAAGAGCCGGGCTTAAACCGCGTAATCCGCGCGGGTTATGAATTGCTGAACCTGCAAACCTACTTCACCGCTGGGGTAAAAGAAGTCCGCGCCTGGACCATCCCGGTCGGCGCTACGGCACCGCAGGCGGCCGGTAAAATTCACACCGACTTCGAGAAAGGCTTTATCCGCGCCCAGACCATCGCCTTTGACGATTTCATCACGTACAAAGGTGAACAAGGCGCCAAAGAAGCCGGCAAAATGCGTTCAGAAGGGAAAGAATATATCGTTAAAGACGGCGATATTATGAACTTCTTGTTCAACGTCTAAATAAAATTTTTCGTCTCATGCGATCTCACAGCATCGCATGAAGACCGGAAAACCTTATAAAATCCACGCGATTGCGTGGATTTTTTTCATAACCTAAAACGACAATTCCCGAATCAGCACCGCCCTCACCCGTTGCCACAGGCGTGCGAGTGGGCTTTGCGCCTCCCCTTGCAAGGTCACGGTTCCCATCAGCACCTGCTCCGGTGCCGCGCTGTCCGGCGCGACTGCCAGTACCACACGGTATACCGCTTGTTCCGGCGGCAGTTTCTGTTGTCTATCGTTTAACGTCGCTACCGGCCCGCCATACAGCGACGCCAGCTCCGCCAGCGGGCGCATATCGTGCAGCGCGGTGCGTTCGATATCCATCACCGTCACCGCGACGCCGGCGCGTGAGGCGTCGCGTGGGTAGAACGTGCCGCTATCGCCTGCGCGCAAACGCCGCCAGTCCTGTTCAGACACCAGCGCTTCCACCAGCCCGCCGCGCGGGCCGGTCAGGGTGCCTAACCACTCCCCTTGCGCCAGCCAGTCGCCCGCCGAGAGTGGCGTCATCAGGTCCGCCATCACGCCGTCAAACGGCGCGCGCACAAGCAATGCCTGTTGTTGTTGATCCAGCACCTGGTAGCGCTGGTTGGCGGCTTCGCGCTCCTGGCGAATACGCTGGTGTTCCTGTGCCGCACGGCGGTTCAGCAGTTGATACTCTTGTTGCCAGGCGAGCGTTTTTAGTTGCAGCGCCAACTGCTGGCGTTGATGCGCCTCGCTATCCGCCTGCAAGGTAAACAATATCTGCCCTTGCTTCACCGCGTCTCCCGGTTGTACCGCCATCTGCTGCACCCGCCCGGCCAGCGGCATATAGACGCTGTGTTGTTGATCTGCGCGCAGCAACGCCGGCGCATACACCGTGCGTTGCCACGGCAGCAGTAGCACCGACAACGCCAGTATGACGGTACAGAGGGTGAGAGTCAGATGACGATTCATACGGTAATCCTTACGTCGTTCGGTCCATTCACGCAGTTCGTTCCAGACGGGCAACAGTACAAACCAGCCAATTTCGACCGCGAACAGCAGCATTCCCAGCAACTTAAACGCCATGTGATAAACCAACAGCGCAATGCCGGTAAACAGAAACAGGCGATACACCCAGGTTGCGAAAGAGTACGCCAGCAGCGTGCGTTGCAACCAGCGCGGCCAGCGCTCCGGCGGCGGTGAGCCCAGCCCGAACAACCACTCGCGCAGTTTCCAGCGTGCCAGCGCAAAGGCGCGGGGTTGCAGGTTCGGTACGCCAAGCACATCAGACAACAGGAAATAGCCGTCAAAGCGCATCAGCGGGCTGAGGTTAATCAGCAACGTCATGATCCAGGTGGTGGTGGCGAGCATAAACGCCGCGCTGCGCCACATGCCGTCAGACAGGAAGCTCCAGGCGAGCGTCGCCCAGGCGGCCAGCGCCAGTTCCACCAGCATACCGGCCGCCCCAATCGCCAGGCGTGGCTGACGGCGCGGCAATGTCCACGACGCCGACGTGTCGGTATAGAGCACCGGCATCAACACCAGAAACGCCACCCCCAGCGTAGAGACGCGCGCGCCATAACGGGTACAGGTGAACGCATGGCCGAGTTCGTGCAGACATTTGGTGAACACCAGCGTCGCCCCGGCCAGCAGTGCGCCTTCCAGCGTGAAGAAGTGCAAAAAGGTGTGCAGAAAGGTTTGCCACTGGCGGCTGGCGAACACCAGTCCACTGATGCCGGCCGCCAGCGTTGCCAGCCAAAAAGGACGGCGATAAAAAAATGCCGCCCAGGGCAACATACGCTGCAATCCACGATGCGGATGGAATAGTGGAATACGTAAAAACAGATAGTTATGCAGTAACCAACGCCACCAGACGTGCCTGGCCTGTGTTTTCTGACGCATGAAGTCGCGCAGCGTGGCATCGCCATCGGCGCGCGTCAGAGCGTGCTGCTGAAGAAAACGGCTGAAGCCGTCCACGTCCGCCTCGTTAATCTCCAGCGGCATCTGGCGATTGACGTCAGCAATCAATCGCTGCCGGTCGCCGACCGACCAACGCGACAACAGCGCCATCTCCAGCCAACCGAGGCGGAAAAAGCGCCCACGCAGCGGATCTTCCAGCGTCCAACTGGGTGAACCATCCCAGTTGGCAGGCCCGCGATGCAGGATTAATTCCTCGCGTAACGGCAGCAGGCGGTTCGCCTGTGGCTCCGGCATGGTCATTCTTCCCTACACTCCCAGCCAGACGCGCAGCGATGACCACGGTTTACGCAACAGCCAGGCAATCAGCACGGTGCGTTCGCCATAAATTTTAGCGCTGCCTTTAAGGCCAATTTGCACCAGCGCCTCCTGTTGCTGAAAACGCGCGCGCAGCTTGTACGCCATAATGTTGTCCGGCGTTAATGTCGCCCGGTAACCGATCTGCTGCAGTGCCGCTGGCTGCGATCTATCCGGCGCGACATTCAGGAACAGCCGCACCTCTGCGCCGGGCGACAACGCAATGGCGTCCGCCGCAGGCAACAGGATTTCAAGCTCGCTTTCTTGCGGGTCCGCCACCTGCATAATGCGCTCCCCGACTGAAACCGGGCGCCCCAGCAGATCGCTGACGTCATCAAAAATAGCCACGCCGTCGCGCGGGGCGCTGAGTTCAGTACGCGCCAGTTGCGCTTGCAGGAAGGCCATCTCCGCGCGCCCCTGTTCACGGCGGCTGGCCAGTACCGCCAGTTGCGCTTTGGCATCGGCGTCGCTCAGCGCCAACTGCTGCGCCTGACGATACTCGGCGTCACGGGCGGCGAATTGCTGACGCGCACTCTCCAGTTGGTTTTGCAACTCACGGGAATCAAGGCGCAGCAGCACTTGCCCGCGAGTCACCGGCTGATTAGGACGCGCTACAATCTCGTCGATCACCCCCGCCAGCGGGGCGCGCACCAGCGCCGGGCGATGCGCCACCACTTCAGCCGGGGCGATCACCGACTGGCGCACCGGGATCAACATGATGGCGACCAGCAATGCCAGCCCCGCCATCACCCAACGGCGGTTAGGCCGCGGACGACGCCGGCGGCGGCTGGCGGTCAGGCTGCGCCAGGCGTGGCCGTAAGCGCCGGCCAGTTCGTTTAGCAGCCGTAATTCGTTCTCTGGCCACGGCGAGTCGCGCAGCAGCAGCAGCGCCAGATCATCCGCGCCCGTCAGCGGCAACCACAGGCCATGCGGCGGCAGGTACTCCTGCCATAGCGCCCTGTCCCCGGCATCGAGCCGGTCGGCGTCCAGCCGCTGCGGTTGCCGGTATTGCCGCCACTGTCGGCACCACCGCACTATTTCACGGCACAACGGCGCATGGCTATCCAGCGTGGCGAGACCGGAAGCGGCGCGCAACAAGTCGCCGTCTCCCTGCCACAACAGCGCCTGACGGTATGGCAGCAGGCGATGGGTTTCGTTGACCATAAAGAACGCCAGTGCGTCGGCGCTCTCCTGCTCACGCGCGCGCGCCTGCAAACGCAGCAGTTCACCAAGCAGGCGTAAGCGTGCGTCATTATCAGGCTGAGGCGAATTACTGTGCATGGTTAACCGCGTCGTCCTGAAGGGGGGTGTCCGCTGCCGCCGGCGCGCTGAAATGCGCCACGCCGCTCATCCCCGGCAACAAGCCGTCGTCGTGACCGGCAATTTGCCCAAACACTTTAACCGACTGGCTCACCGCATCGACCGATGAAGAAAGGCGGGAGATTTTCGCCGGGTAGCGTTGTCCGGTTTCATCCAGCGCCACGCTAAACGGCGTATCGGCGCGCAACCAACGCAGCCAGCGCGACGGCACAATCATCTCCAGTTCAAAGGCGCTGTCATCGTAAAGCGACAACAACGGCTTGCCTTCCGGCACCGTTTCCCAGTTACGCACCAGCGTTTCGGTAACGCGCCCGGAAAACGGCGCTTTGATATCGCAGCGCTCCAGCATGGCGCGGTTTACGCCGCTTTCGGCCAGCGCCATGCTCACTGCCGAACGCGCCTGTTCCACATCAGAAACGCTGATCGAGTTCAGCTTGTCGAGACGGTTGGCGATCTCCAGCTTTTTGCGTGCCGCCTGTTCGTTGGCGCTGGCGTAATTCAGTTTCTCTTTTAGCACCGCACAGTCAAAACTCAGCAGTACCTGCCCCTGCTTAACGCGGTCGCCCTCTTTGACGGCCAGATGGGTGATGCGTGCCGTAATACCGCTGGAAAGCGTGGTCTGGCGCACTGCGCTCAGTTGCACGCGCACCGGTTCTTGCTGCGCCGACTGCGCCAGCGCACGGTCGGCAAAGACCATCATCAGCGCCAGCAGCAGCGGTCTGGCAACCCTGTATCGCTTCATTGCTCGCCTCCGGAAAGCGAGTTCAGGCTGTTCCAGTTATCGGATGATACCTGATACGGCTGCGGTTTCGCGGCCGCCGGCAGCGGTTTCACCGGTGCCGTGTCGGCAAGCGGAGTGCCGTTCGGCGCAGCAGCGTTCGGTACAACAGTTTTCAAAACAACAGTTTTAAAAACAGCAGGTTGTACGGTACTGACCTGACGACCGGGTGCCGCCGGCGCGGGCAGTGTGGAGGCAGGGAGTGTCGGCAGCGTCACCGCACCGCTTTCAATCTGCTGGTTGGCGCGGGCAATGGTGTGGCTCAGCGCGGCCAGACTGGTGTCGCCGACGCGATCCGGCAACATATCCAGACCGGATGCCTGATATATGCTGCCCAGCGCATTCTGCATTGCCGCATAGCTGCGGTCACGGGCGCGAGTGGTGAGGATAGTTTCGGTGCTGACGCGCACCTGCTCCATTTGCGTCGCCGCCTGATTGTGGTAGTTGAGCGCAGTCTGGCGATAAATGCCCTGTTGAATACGCGCCAGTTCCTGATAACGGTTAAACATCTGCACGCTGCTCTGGTACTCCTGCCAGGCGATGTTGACCTGCGCCAGCACGGCCATACGCATCGCCTGACGGCGGCTTTCCGCCAGCGCCTGTGCTGATTCGCCGGCGCGTTTTACCGACGACCAGGCAAAGACATTCAACAGGTTGCCGCTGACCTGCACCCCGGCGCTGGCCCAACTGTGGTTGACCAGATAGCTGTTGCTGTCGCCGTTGATACCGGCGAACAGGTTAACGCCCGGCAATAGACGCAACAGCGAACGGCGAGTTTCCAGCACGGCGTTACGCGCCTGGTAGCTTTCTTCACGAATTTCCGGGCGGCGCACCATCGAGACATTTTCCAGCTCGCCCAGCGTATAACGCATTTTCGGCGTATTCAGGCTGTTCTCGTCCGGCACCACCAGGCTGAAGTCGCTGGCGGGCGGCAGGTTCATCAACGCGGCCAGACGAGATTTCGCCAACGCCAGATCGCTGTCGACCACCTCCAATTGACGCACCATTTCCAGCATGTTTTTCTGGAAGCGCAGCGCTTCCACCGGTGCCAGCAGGCGTTCGCGCTCGGTCTGACGCGCATACTCCAGCGACTGACGCGCCTCACTCAGGGCGCGGGTCACTTCCGGTTTCAGGCGTTGCGCGGTCGCCGCTTCCCAGTAGGCCGTGCGTACCTGCCGGGTAATATCCGCCACCACTTTACGGCGGCGTTCTTCAGCGGCGAGGGTTTTGTTCGCCTGCATCCGTGCATTCACATAGCTGATACCGAAGTCGAGCACGTTCCAGCTCAGGGTTAAATCACCGTTGCGCGAGTTTTGATCCTGACTGGTCGATGCTTCCAGAGACTGTCGTCCGGTGGTAATCGACTGGCTGCTGGATGCGGCGACATTATCGCGGGTTTGTAATCCGGCGCGCGCCGCCAGTTTCGGCAGCATATCCAGCCGCGCCACGTCGCGCAGGTCGTCTTCCATCGCCTGTTCCATCAACGCCACGCGTTGCGACAGATTGTATTTCAGCGCGCGGGCAATCGCTTCCTCCAGCGTGACCGTGCCGCGTACCGGTTCCTGATCGGCGAACATCCGGCTGCGATCGCTCATTGCTTGCGCCACCTGCTCCTGTGCCGTCATCGGTTCCGGCGTCACCGCGCACCCGGCCAGCAAGGCGCAGGCCAGCGTAATCGACAGGCTCAGCCGACGCGACGCGCTAATGGCGCCCATCGGGGAAAGGTGTGTCGGGGTCAATCCTATCGTGTTGAATGTCGTCGTGTTGAATGTCGTCATGTTGAATGTCGTCATGTTTAAAAAGTGTTATCCCTGTTAATCGCGCGCCAGTGCGGTCAGCGCCTGAAGCAAATCGTCACTGTCGCCGCGCAGCGCGGCCAGCGAGTGTGAAAGACCCGGATTAAAGGCCGGCGCATCGGTTGCCGTAGCACCGGGCGTCACGGCGGCGTTATCCGCCGCCACCGCGCGTTCAGTCGCGCTTTCCGTTATGGTCGTTGCCGTGCTATCCGCTGTGGCGCCGTTCACCTCGGCGGTGGTGAGCAGGCGGCCATCACGCAGCGTCAGCACCAGGGCCGGCGCGCCATCGGCACGCTGCAAACGCAGTTGAATCTGTCCGCTACGCGCCGCCTCGGCGCTGCTGATGCGCAGCTCGCCCTGCCGGGCGTCGAACTGAATCCATGCCGGTAACGGTCGCCCGTTCGCCAGTTGCGCCGCGACAAAACCGACGCCAGTCTGCAAGCCCTGCGGCAGGCGGAACACCAACCGGCCGTCGCCGTTGTCCTGCCAGACGCCGGACCAGGCGGTGGTGCGCGTCAGTCGTTCACTGTCGGCTGAGCGTACGGCGACATTCAGCCGGTCCAGCGGCGGCATCAGGTTAGTCATCACCGGCGCCAGCGCCCACGGTGTCTCCTGATAATTCAGCGCACCGCTGGCCAGCACCGCGCCACCGGTGGCGGCAACGGTGTTATACGCGACGCCATCCGGCGTATCGGCCGGTGCGCCGGAGACGCCCGGTATCGCATCGGGACGCGACGGCGACGCCTCCACCGGCAAGAAACGCTCGTCGTCGCGGTTTCCCTGCGCGGTAAACGCCGTGGTAAGCGGCAGAATCACCGGTTCTGGGCCGTTACTGTTATTGGTATTGTTATCGCCGCCGACGCTGCCGTCCGTCGGGGGCGGGGTTATGTTCAACACGAGCTGACGGCTGGTGCCGGCACCCCAGATGTCGGTGGCGGTCATCACCAGGCTATAACGACCAACGGCCAGGTTGCCGCTCAGCGTATGGTTATCCGCATCAAAACGCAGACCGTCCGGCAGACCGGTTACCCGCCAATTCAGCGCGTCGCCCTCGGCATCGTTAAACAGGCTGTCCGCCAGCGTGATGTTGACCGGTTCGCCGACCGGCAGCGTGAAGGTGGTGTCGCCCTCGCCCGCCTGCGGCGCAGTATTAACCCGAAGCGACAACGTGCGGCCGGCACTGGCGCTATCGCCGTCAGTCACGGTGATGGTCAGGGTGTAAAGTCCGGCGGTGTCGGCGACGCCGCTGAGGGTGCGGGTGGCGGCGTCAAAACGGTAACCGGCGGGCAACCCGCTGATGGCCCAGTTCAGATTGTCGCCGTCGGCATCGCTGAACAGGCTCGCCGGCAACGTCAGACTGAACGGCGCGCCGACGGTGGCGATGATCGGCTGGAGAGCGCCGTCGCTCGCCTGCGGCGCATGGTTGATGGTCAGGCTGCGTTGCCAGTCGCCGCTGGTCAGTTGGCCGTCGCCGGCGCTGACCGACAGCGTAACCGGGTTGGCGGTGCTGAGGTTGGTATTGCTGTAAGTCAGGCTGGCGAGCAGGTTATTCGCGGTGGCGGTGGTAACGCCCTCGGCAAAGGTGATGCTCAACACGCCGCCCTGCTGGGTGAAGCGACCGACGACGACCCCGTTATCCCGCAGTTGGCCGTCATCGCCGAAGGTAAGCCGACTGTCTGCACGCAAGGCAAAACGGCCCAGCCCGCTGCTATCTTTCACCGTGATGCCGGCGCCGCCGTAGTTGCCCAATCCGTTGTTCAGGACATCCAGCCCTTTATCAGACAGAACAAGCCCGCCGGTAAAGGCGAGGTCGGCGCCGCTGCCAACGGTGTAGCGCAGTTCATCGGACGCCGGAATAAAACTGATGATGTGGCTGCCGCTGACAAGCAGCGCCCCGTCGCGGGTGGTTTGAATGGCGGTGGCGCCGCTGAGCGCCGCGTAGTCGGCGCTGCGGTAGGTGTTCGCAAGCGAGAGCACGCCCGCGCTGCTGATGCGGTAGACCTGTACGTCGCCATCGTTGCGCAATATATACAGTTGGTCCTGCGCCTGAGACAGCATCAGCGCATTGACTGCGCCGATATTTTCCAGCGTATCGACGTGCAGCAGTTTGCCGGTGGTGTGGTTGAAAGCGTAAATATTGAGATTGCCGCCGTTAACCACATAGATTTGGCTGCCGTCATCACTGACGGTGATCCGGGTCGGCGCACGGAGATCCATGATGGCGCCGCTGGCATCAGCTTCGCCGTCATGCAGCACGCTGACAAATGCCAGTGTGCCGTCTGACTGGCGTTGATAGACAATCAGTGAATTCGGGAACTGACCGGAAACCGGATCGGTAATCACGTAGAGATAGTCGCCTTTGGCCGTCAGCGCCACCGGCGAGAACAGACGTGGCTCTTCCCAGGCGTCAAAGCCGATTTCCTGTAACGCGTTCAGCGTGCCGCTGGTGACGTCGCGGCTGAACACCTTGATTCCGAAGGAGGAATCAAGCGCATAAACGGTAGCGCCATCGGCTGAGACCTGTACTCCGGACACACCCCAGACGTCATAACTGCCCTGCAATGTCAGTTGACCGTCACCGGTGCGGCTGAAGACCGACAACGTGTCGCCGCCCGCAACCAGCATCATCAGGCCATCGCCGGTCAGGGTAATGCTGCCGATAGCGCCCAGACCGGTGGCGATATTGCTCACCCAGCTCAGTTTCCCCGTCGCCGGATCACGGCTAAACAGCGCGATCATGCCGCTGCCGTCGGTGACATACAGGGTGGTGCCGTCCGCCGAAAGCCTCGAGTGCGTTATCGCCCCCAGCCCGCTGACGGCGCTCAGGCTGTCGGCCTGCTCCAGCAGGTGGTTTTCCGGCGCCGTCAGCCGCGGCGGCATATTTTCCGCCTGCAGGGTAATGGTAGAGCGGATATCCAGCGCGCTGTTGTCGTTGCCGCCTTGCGCCGTGCCGCCGCTGTCGCGCACCTGGGTTAGCGTTACCTGCCGCGTGCCGCTATGCGCATCGCTGTTGCCGTAAGCGATGCCCTCCACCAGCGTTTGCGCCGCGGCGGTGGTCATGCCGTTAAGGCTGGTCATCGACACCGTCGCCACGCCATCCGTGACCGAGACGTTAATCACCAGGCTGTTGTTGGTGATCACGCGCACGCCGTCTGCCAGCGTGACCGTTTTACCGTCGATCACCAGATAGTCGTTTTCACCACGCACTAACCCGGAAACGGTCAGCGTCAAACCGAGGACGTTCTGGCCGGGTTCAACGGTGTCGATAACGGTGTTGCTAAATACCTTTACGGTGGTGGTGTTATCGCGCCAGGTCGGGTTGGCGCTCTGGCTGTTGAGGGTCGGCGCGTCATTAACCGGGGTAACGTTTACCGTTATCAACTGATCGGTGGTGACGTATTGATCACGGAAACTCACCACCATGTTCAGACTGGCCGGTGGGGTGTGGCTGGTACTCCGCCAGTTGATCTGATGCAGTACCTGATTGGCGACGGCACGGGTGACATCGGCAGTGAAGGTGATGGTCAGTCGCCCGTCGGTCTGCGTAACGGTGGCAATCGCCGTGCCGTTCAGCGCCATCACACCGTTATTCAAGGTCAGGCCGTTGCCTTCCGCCAGGCTGTAAATGTCATCGGCACTGGCGCTGCCCTCGCGTGCGATGATGATGCTCGCACCGTTATAGTTGCCGGCACCATTGTTCTGCCGGTCATAATCCACATCGGACAGTACTATCTGACTGGCCAGCCGGGTACTGCCGCCTTCCGTCCAGTCGGCCTGAACGAGTCCGGCGTCGCCGCTAAACAGGCGTAAGCCGGTTGAATAGTAACGCGAGCCGCCATAAATCGATTTGCCATCCGCGGAGGTGGCCACCACCAGCATGGCGCCGGCGCCGTTTAACGAGGATCGCAGCGTCAGGTTGCCCTGCTCGCCCACTTGGTAAACCGCAAACCGACCGCTGTTACTGCCCACATATAACGCAGAACCATCGGCGGACAGCGTGGCGGACATCGGGAAGACGTTGCCTATTTCACTGGAAATATTGCGCGACGACACCAGACCGACACGGTTGCCGCCCGCATCATAATGCAGCACCGTCAGATAGTTACTGTTGCCGGTCACCACATAGATGTACCCCTCGGAGACCGCCATCGATATCACGATGCCCGCATTCAACCCGCCGCTGGCCGCAAGCGTACCCACGCGGGTGCCGACGCCATGGTTATCAGTCCAGGTCAGTGCCGTACCGGAGCGCGATAACGTCCCTTGTGCGCTCAATACGCCATTGCCGTCAACGGCATAGACCGACAAGTTGCCGCTGCCGCCCAACACATAAACCTGGTTCTGATCGACCGAGATCGACTGCGCGTTACTCAGCCCGGTAAAACTTTCCTGTGCGGTTAACATCCCCTGAGTATCGCGGCTGTAGCGATACAAGCCGTTGGCCGTCATGGCGTAGACGCTGTTACCGTCGCCGGCGAGCGCCACTTTCACCACCGGGGCGCTGACCTGCTCGCTATCAATCAGCGTTAATGCGCCGTCAGCCCCGATACTGAATGCCTGCAATACCGCGTTGTTTTGACTGTTGCCGCCGGAGAGATACAGGGTGTTGCCGTCGGCGGAGAACGCCACGGCGGTCATGCCCCGCAGGCCATCGATTTCAATCCCGTTATTGTCGTTACCATCATTGCCGGTGCCCTGGGTGTAAGACTTTAACAGCGTCAGCTCACCGCTACGGCTATCACGGCTATATAAATTGACGTAAATCGTCCCGGTGTAGTTAGCGCCGGTGCCGCCCACCACCGCCAGCATCCCGCCGTCTGCCGACAGCGCGATATTGTCGACGTAATAGTTGTAGCCGCTCAGACCGCCCTGACTGGTATAGCTCAGAGAACTGGCGTCCGGTTGCAGTACCGGCGCGCGATTCGCGGCTTCATCCGCCGTAATCACCCGCAAGGTAACGGATAACGTGGTGGTTGCGTTTGACGCATCGGTCACCGTAATGGTGACTGCGCCATTGCTCAGCGCCGTGGCGGTGCCGCTAATGGTCAACGTGTCGGCGTCGAAACGCAGCCCCGCCGGCAGCCCGCTGACCTGCCAGCGCAGATTGTCGCCATAAATACTGTCGGCATCATGGAACATGCCGGCATCCAGCGTCAGGCTATAGGTTTCGTTAATTACCGCCGGGGTAAGCGCCGCCGGCGCGCTTTCACTGACTACCGGCGCACGGTTGTCAATCTGATTCACCGTCAATTCCAGCGTGGTGCTGGCGCTCGCGCCCGAGGTATCCGTCACGGTGATGGTCAGGGTTCTCGTGCCGGTGAAGATGGTTGAGCCGGAGAGCGTGCGGGTTTCGGGATCAAAACGGAGCCCGTCCGGCAACCCGGTGACCGACCAGTTGAGGTTATCGCCGTTGGCATCGTTAAACAGCGCAGGCAAGGTGACGCGGTAAACCGTCTCCGACGTCGCGACAGGCAAGGTATAGCTGCCCGCCACGCCGTCATTACGCACCGGCCCCTGGTTGACTCGCACGGCAACCGTCTGCGGCTGACTGTTCAGTTCGCCGTCATTCACCACCACCGTCAGCGTCACCAGTGCGCTACTGACGCCGGTGCTAGCCCACAGTATCTGATGCAATGCCTGATTTGCCGTAGCGGTGCTGACATCGGCGGTAAAAGTGAGGGTAACGCGGTTGCCGTTGGTGACAAAACCGCCAATCACGGTATCGTTTAACAGCAACTGGTCGCCACTAACGCTGAGCCCGTTAGCAGCCTGAAACGTAAACTGGTTATTACTGCCGTTGTCCGCCGTCAGGGTAATACTTGAACCGACGTAGTTGCCCAGCCCCCCGTTAAGCGCATCGGCATTGCTGTCGCGAAGCGTCAGGGTTGACGCCACCGGCACGCCGCTGCCGCCGACGGTGTAGTTCAGCTGTGAACTGTAACGCTCGATGCTGTTACCGCCCACCACCAGCAATGACGTACCGGAAATCCCCAGCGCCTGGCCGCCGCCGGTATTCTGACTGGCAAGCGGCGTCAGCGCGCCGTCGCTGCCAATGTGATAACGATACAGCACGCCATCGCGGGTGCTGACGAACAGTTGCCGATTGTCGGCGCTGATGGCGATCGCCTCAGCGGATGCCACAATACGGCTGTCTATCTGCGTCAGTTTAGTGCCGTCGAAACGCCAGGTGATCAGCGTACCGTCTTCGGTATTCAGCGAGTAAATCTGGCTGCCGTCGCGGCTGGCGGCTAGTCGGAAAGGCGCGGTGAAGTTCCAGTCAGACGCCACCGTGGTGTTATCGACCAGGGCCAGCGTGGTCACGCCATCCACGGTGGTGCGCCTTAACACCGAAATGGACTGAAAATCACCGTTTGGAATCATCGTAAACAGGTAGTCGCCCGCCACCGCTATGCCGGCGGAACGGTCGGCATTTTCCCTGAAAATATCCGTCAGCGTCAGCGTGCCGTCGCCGCCAATCGCGTAAATATGAATGCCGAACCGGGCGCTGATATACAGGTTTTTACCATCCGCACTAAGGCGGGTATCCACCGCGGTATCGCCGATATCGTCGCGGCGCATCAGGCTGACGGCGCCATCGTCGGCGCGGCCAAGGGTAATCACGGCACCGCCGTTGAGCAGATATACCGCGTTATCGCCCACCGAAATGCCGTTCACTCCGGCGGCCTCACCACCGTTTTCATCTTGCGTGTCTGTCGTGATGAACCCGCTCAGCGACTGAACTTTACTCAGTCCACCGCTATCGGAAACCGCGTAAACCAGCAGCGTGCCGTTGCTGCCGGCGACATAGGCAAAGCGCCCATCGCGGGAATAGCCGACCGCCGCCCCGCTATCGGCCAACGCGGCCACCGTCAGATCGTCACGCAAGGCCAGATCGGCGGTATGGTCGAGAGTCGGCGCGAGGTTTTTGTTGTTCTCTACTTGCAGGCGGGCGCTGATATCCACATCGCTGCTGTCGCCATCAATATCCGCAATGCTTTTCAGCGTCACCGTCACTTCGCCGTTGGCGACGTTGCTGTCGAGCGCACGATAGTTGATGCCGTTAATCAGTGTTTCCACCGCATCCGGCGTCACCGCCGCGTCGCCGTTAGCCAGAAACAGCGTAATGGTGGTGTTGCCGTCGGCGACATCGACATTATAGGTATAGTGACTGGTGCGGGTTTCCTGCGTCTCGGACGTGGTGGTCAGCGCAATCGCGGTGCCATCAATCATCAGCGCCTGATTGCTCCCGGTGGTGCCGACGGTGATCACCAGTCTGGTGATTTCATTCCCGGCGTTATCGGTGGAGACATCGGCGTTGCTGAACAGCGGCACGTCTGCGCCGAGCCCGCCGTTTTTATCAATGGCATAGACCGCGCCGCTAACCGGGGTGGCGGTAGCGTCTGGCGCGGCGGCGTTGAGCTGGGCGTTGGCTACCTCAATGGCGGTAGCGCCGGCGGCGGCATCAAACATCATGCGCGGCTCCAGCGCCAGCGTCTGGCTCCAGGCAGGACGGGGGAATGATTTTTGCATAACTTCACCTAAAAATGGCAACAGGCGGCGCTGATCGATCACTCAATCAAACGAACGGCGCTGCTGTGCTTGTCGATATCTTCCAGAATGCCATCCAGCAACTCGCTGATCTGACCTTCTGCCCCGGAAAAACTGGAACTGTCGGCGAACCGGATATAACCGCCATCGTTGGCCGCGCAGGCTTGCAGGCCGGGCACCGCGACGGCGCCGAACAGCGTGCGGCCAAAGTCCTCCGGATCGCCCGGTCGTACACCAATGAAATAGAACAGTACGTCACGGTTGCGGAAACTGTTGCACAGCGATCGGAAACGCAAGGTGGCGGCTTGTTTGCCCAAATCACCGCCCTGCCTATCGCCATCGATCGCTTCGCCGACGTAAGCGTTATAGGCATCGGTATCAAACCAGTCGCCGGTTGTGTTGCCCATCATCACAATCGCTTTGATATTGCCGCTGCCGTTGTCGTTGAAATCGAGCGGGTATTCGCCGTCGCCCCAGCCGTCGCTGCCGCGAAACGACGGCGCTAGCGACATCGCCGCCCAGCCCATCGCAATGGCGTAGTTGGTGTTAAATTGCGGCTCCATCTGGTCGAGTCGCGCGGAGATAGCGTTGAGGTCGTCGGTTAATGGCAACAGAGCCGCCGTCGGGCAGCCTTTATCACCAATGATATAGCGCGTGTCATTGACGCCGTTCGCTTGCCCAAAATCAGGGTTCGGCCCGATCCATTCGATAGCCGGCATATCCGGCGCGTTGATCGGCAGATCGTGGCGGTAATGCACCCGGAAACTGCCGGCGGGCGCGGTTTCCCAAAAGTAGTTGTCGCCCTGATTCAACCCGCGATACAGGCACATACGTTTCGAGCGCAAATCGGGCATCATCCGGCTGGCGAGGTTGGCGATGCCGTAATCGTTATTGCGAAACAAGGAAGACAGCTCCACCGGTTTTAACGCGCCGCTCAGCGACCAGTTGCGGATACGGCTGCTCCAGTTGGCATCGTCATACACACTCACCGACTGGCTGTAAGGCACCAGAGCCAGGCGGCGATCAGGATAGTCAGCCAGGAAGTCCGTGGCGAAATTTTTCCCCAGACGGCGCAGCACCGCCAGTTCAGCAGCGGTTTCCGTTGAGGTATTGGGTAAAACCAGCGCCACTTCGCTGGGCCGATAGATAACCTCCACCGTGGAGTAAATCTCATGTTGCCGCTGCGCCACCTTCAGCAACACAGGCTGACTGGCAAAACTCACGCTGACCGTAAAGGTGCGGCGGGCGTTGCTGCGGCGTCCTTCCGTGACCGAGATATCGGCGGCATCCAGCTGTTGCGCCAGTTTGCTGTTCATGCCGAGGTTGCTTCTGACATATTCCCACGCCAACCGCTGACGATCGGCGGCGCTGAAATCGCTGTTGTTTTTGCTTAAAGCTTCGCGCCCTACCGCCAGCGCGGCGGCATCGGCGGCGCGTTTGATTTGTGAGGCATCGCCGGTGGTTTGCACGGTATCGATGACATAAGCGCCCGTCAGCAGCAGCCCCATCATGCCCAGCACATAAAACGCCGACCCCGCGCCGCGCTCCTGACGCCAGAAACGACGCAGCGAATCACCGAAATGAGCGCGTAGTTTATTCATCATCCTGCTCCAGCCCGGCTTCTGCCGCCAGCGCCTCATCAAGCGTCAGGGTGTTGCGCGTTACCCGATTGACCGCCGACGCCTGCAACATATTGGTCAGCGACAGGCCGCCCAGTAAGTTGATATCGTTGCCCTGGCGACACAGTTCCACCACAATCATGGAAATCGTCTCCTTGCCCTCTTCCGCGTTCACTTCCGGTAATTCCCCCGGATAACGGCCGCCGGATACCGCCTGATTGTCAGTACAAATGCGGGTGTCGTTACCGCGGGTAAGCTGCCAGTAAACCTCGCCGGTCTGAAGCACGTTGGTAATGGTGACCTGATAGTTGCCCACGCCGCTGTCGGGAATGGTGGCCTCCAGCAATCCCTGTAATCCCTGCCCGGTCAGATTTTTTTGCATCGCCAGCACCGAGGTGATGGCGCCGGCGCGCTGCTCCAGATGCTCGCGCTCCAGTTCGACGGTGAGGATATCCGCCACCAGCGCCGCCGACGCCAGCAGGATCGGGAACGCCAGCGCGGTTTCCACCGCCACGACGCCGTGCTGCTGTTGTCGCAGTTGTTGAAGTGGTTGAAATTGTCGAAGTTGTCGCCAGCCCCGGCGCAGCCAGTTACTCATCGCGCAACTCCGTACCAAACACATGCTTGTACTGATAGCGAAAGGCGTTACCCAGCGAGAGCATTTCCGGCAGCGGTGACAGGAACGCTTTTTTGATCTGCACGGTGACCGACCACACCGGCAGGGTTTGCACATTTTTTGAGCCTTGCCCTTCATCCTGACCCGACAGGGCCAGCCCCCCCAGCTCGCTGAGGTTGTCGAAATGCAGCACGTTGACCGATAAATCCTCATCGCTGATGTAGCCATAACCAGCCTCCACCATGCGACGGCGCAGTTGCTCGGTCATCTCGTTGGCAGTTCCCGTATCCAGTGCGTCAAAGCGGAACGACTGCACCGCTTTATCCAGCGCGACGCTGCCAATACCAATCACCAAACCGATACGCGCCAGTTCAAACAACATCATCACGCCGACCAGCATCACCGGCGCCAGAAAAGCCAGCTCGGTGGAGATCACGCCGCGCCCCGAGCGCCAGGCGGCAAGACAGGCGCGTCCAGTCATCCGCATCATGGCGTGTTATCGCTCAGGGCAAGCGGCTGAGTGCTGGCCATCAGCAAGGTTTCGCTGGCATTGCCGCTTTTTAACCTCGCCACCCGCGCGCCGAGATGGGTGATCAGCGCATCGACACGCGAGGCGTCCGCCATTTGACTCAATACGTTACGGGCGTTGTCTTCGTTGCCCTGATACAACCACGCCAGCGCCAGATTGAGGCGTACCGACGGGTTATTCAGATCGGCGCGGCGCAACTGGTTAATGGCGTTCTCCGACTGACCGCTGGCCAGCCAGGAAAGCGCCAGATTATTCATCACCGCGATATTGCCCGGTTCAATGCTCAGCACCTGTTCAAAGCGGCGACGCGCCTCGTCATGGCGGCCTTGCGCATCCAGCAACACGCCCATGCCGTTCAGGGCGGTGGCGTTACGCGCATCGCGGCGCAACGCGCAATCAAAATCCTGCTGCGCCGCGGCAGTGCGGCCCAGCGCCAGTTGCGCACGCCCCATCCCCACGCAGATGGCTGTCGCTTGCGGCGCCGACATCTCATCGAGATGACCGCCCAACGCATCACGCGCGCGGCTATATAGCGTCAGTGCTTCCGCCGGCTGACGCACCGGGCCGGCCACCGTGGCATACTCCAGCATCTCGGTGCCGTTCAGCTTGCCGCGCACGTCAAGACGCGCATACACCTCCGCCGCCGCTTCCTGCCGCCCCTGATCGCGTAACAAACGCGCCAGTTTCAGCCCCTCTTCTTTGTTGCCTTTCAACGTATGGCTGCTGCTGCATCCCGCCAGCAGCGCGCAGCCTGCCAGGGCCAGCAACAGATGACGCAGAAAGTGTGACGCGTGGTTTTTCATCGACATGTCGTATTCTCTCGGTTTGTAATTCTCGGTTTGTAATTTTCGGTTCGCAGTTCTCGGCTCACAATTAATGAGCCAGCAGGCGGATCACCCGCAACAGCGCGGGCGACGCCATAATGGCGATAATGGGCGGCAGGATAAGCGCCATCAGCGGCACACTCAGTTGGGCCGGCAATTTGCCCGCCTTCTCCTCAAGGGTCAGCAACAGGGTTTTACGGCTCTCATCGGCAATGGTGCGCAGCGCCTGCGACAATGGCGTGCCGTAGCGTTCCGCCTGTAGCAACGTCGCCACCATGCTTTCGATTTCACTGACGCGGGTGCGCTCGGCAAGGTGCTGCAAGGCGGTGTTGCGATCCGCCAGAATTTGCAGCTCCGCGGCGGTGTAGCGCAGTTCGTCGGCCATCTCCGGCGAGGAGAGACCGAGCTCTTTCGATACCACCTGCAAAACACGGCCGATGGATAAACCCGCTTCGGCGCACACCACCATCAGATCGAGTGCGTCCGGCACCGCACGCGCCAGCTTTTCACCGCGGCCGGCAGCGCGCATTTTCAGCCAGGCTTCCGGCAACAGGCTGCCGGCGAAAAAGCCGATCAGCGCCGCCGCCAACCCGGTCAGGCCGGTACGATCCTGCGGCGGCAATGCGCCCCCTACCAGCAACAGCGCCAGCAGCAGGCCGCCGCCCAGTTTGCCCGCCATCAGCCAACCCAGCGCTTCAGTACGGCGGATCCCCGCCAGATCGAGTAAACGACGCAACTGCTGGCGATCCCGCGCCGACCCCGCTAACTGCACGCCCCAGGCGGCAATGGGTTGCAGAATTTTTTCCAGTCGCGGCGGCAACGCCTTGCCCTGATTACGCAGAATGCTGTCCGGCGCGCCGCCGACGGCAGCGGTTTCTTCCATCGTGACATGCGACGCCAGACGGTCGCGCAACCGCCGCACTTGCGCGTGAGCACGGCTTTTCAGCGCCATGCGTAGGCCAAGCGCAATCAGCAGTAACGCCAGCCACACCACCGGGTCCCTGAACATAGTCGTTTCTCCTTACGCGATGCGTTTAACCATCAGATGGGTGATCACCATGCCCAGCGTGACGCTGCACAGCGCGTAGACCAGCACCGTGGAACCGACCGGGTCGTTAAATAAAAAATCAAAATCTTCAGGCGATTTCAGGTACATATAGCCAAGACAACCGGGGAACAGCGCGGCGACAATCTTGGCGGAGGCGCGCGCTTCCGAGGTTTTCGACTGTACTTTCAGCGCCAGTTCACGCCGCTGGCGCAAGGTGGCGGAGAGGCGTTCCAGCGTTTCGCCCAGGCGGCCGCCCGCCTCCTGATTGATTATCAGGATCACCACAAAGAAACGGTACTCAGCCATCGGCACCCGCCCGGCAGACGTCTGGATCACCTGACGCAGCGGAACGCCCAGCTTCAGCCAGTGATCGATAAGACGGAATTCATTGGCCAGCGGGCCGCTCAGATGCGCCGCCACCTGACCAAAGGTGTTCGCCACCGGGACCCCGGCGCGGCAGCTACGGGTAATGGCGTCAATCGCATCCGGCAGGCTTTCACGCAACTGATGCAGATGTTTTTGCAGCGTGTTGCGAAACAGCATCGCCCCTATCGCGACCGTCAGGGCGAACGAAAACAGCAGACCGGAGGTTAACGGCATCGGCGTGCGGCGCCCTATCGCCATGCCCACCACCAGACAAATGGCGAACAGCATCATGACCCGCTTGCGCAGCGTCTGCTGCCAGCCGATAAACTCCACCTGCTGCCACCAGACGGCGGCCAGACGACCCAACACCGGCACCCCGGCAAACGGCGTGTACGCGTGGCTTTTCAGGATCGAATCCACTTGCGTCGTGGCGATGGCGGCGTCTTCACCAAAAATTTGCGCCATACGTTGCGTGCGCAGGCGCGCCAGTTGGCGCTGACGCCGCCAATAGGCAAGCGCCAGCAACGTCAACAGCGCTACGCCAAAGACCAGCACGGTGATCAGATTCAGCATGAAAGGCGTCATAACGGCTCCTTAAGTCACTGCTCAAAAATTCACTGCTCAAACAGATGGGATCTGTCGGCATAGAACTGCGGGCGCTGGATGGTTTGCACATAATCGCCGGTGATGCGCCCCTGGCCGTCGCTGCCGCGGATCTGAAAATGAAACAGATCCTGCATCTGGATAATGTCATTCTCCATGCCGCACACTTCGCTGACCGCCACCACGCGACGTATGCCGTCACGCATACGCTCAATCTGCACAATCAGGTGTACCGCACTGGCGATTTGGCGACGAATCGCCATCAGCGGCAGCTGCATATTGGCCATCATCACCATGTTTTCCAGACGCTGAATGGCATCGCGCGTGGTGTTGGCGTGCACGGTACACAGCGAACCGTCGTGTCCGGTGTTCATCGCCTGCAACATATCGAAGCATTCGCCGCCACGGACCTCGCCGAGAATGATGCGGTCCGGGCGCATACGCAGGGCGTTACGCATCAGATCGCGCTGGTCCACTTTGCCGCCGCCCTCGGCGCTGACCGGGCGGGTTTCCAGCCGTACCACATGGGTTTGCTGTAATTGCAGTTCAGCGGCGTCTTCAATGGTGATGATCCGTTCACGGGTATCGATGTTTTGCGACAACGCGTTAAGCAACGTGGTTTTACCGGCACCGGTTCCGCCGGAAACAACCACGTTCAGGCGGGCTTGCATCGCGCGCGTCAGCACGTCCGCCATCGCCGGGGAGATACACCCCTGCGACGCCAGTGTCTCCAGCGATAGGTTACGGCGCATAAACTTACGGATTGAAATAGTGGTGCCGTCGATCGCCAGCGGATAGGTGATCACATTCACCCTGCTGCCGTCCGGCAGACGCGCATCCACCATCGGGCTGGATTCGTCGATACGGCGCCCCACCGCGGCGGCAATGCGCTGCGCGGTATTAAACACGTGCTCTTCATCAATAAAGGTCACCGACGACAGTTCCAGTTTGCCGAAACGCTCGACAAATACCTGACCGGCGCCATTCACCAGGATGTCGTTGACGGTATCGTCCGCCAGCAATGGTTGAATCGGCCCGATACCGGTCATTTCATCCAGCATTTCGCCGGCGATGCTCTCTTCTTCCTGGCGCGATAGTTGTAAACGCTGCTCGTCGCACAACTGACGGATTGCCGCCTGAATCTGCGACAACAGTTTGTCGCGCGACATCGCCGCCGCACGACCGGCATCGATCAGATCGTACAACTGGGTACGAATCAGACGACGATGGCTGTTACGGTTTTCCACCGGCTGACGGGCGGCGACCGTCGCCTGACGCGTCTCGGTCGGCGCCGCTTCCGTTGCCTTGACGGGCGTGGCCTGCGGCGCGGGTTCGGGTTGTCTGGCCGCTTCTTCACGCCGCGGGGCAAGGGGTTTACGCATCAGCACAGGGGTTCTCCTTACGGGTTAACACGGTTCAGGCACGCTTTAACAAACTCAGCCAACGCTTTTTCGCCGGCGTCGGCCGCACGCCGCAAGCGCTATCCACCAGTTGGCGCATCCCCTGCCGGAACGGCGCGCTGGCGGCCAGATCCAGCGCGCCGAGGCTGAGGCTTTGCCCCAACGCGGCGCCGGCGTGCGGCAACACCACATCCAGCGGTCGTTCGATCAGGCTTTCGAATTGCGCGCGGCTTAACGGCGCATTGCCGCTGAAGTGGCTCTGGTTATGCACCAGCAACAGGCGTTGACCTTCGCTTTCATCGCCAATCGCCTGCACCAGGCGACGCACGTTACGCGCATCCTGCACCGTCAGTTCGGTGACCAGAATGCGCAGATCGGCGCAACTGATCACATCCAACGCGCCGGTGGGCAGATAGCCCGGCAAATCCCATATCACCTGGTTAAACATGCGGCACAAAGTACCGCCCAGATTCAGCACCGCATCGGGATCGACATCCGGCAATTCGCCCAGTTGCGGCTTCTGCGCCAGCAAATGCAGGCGGGTATCCACCTGCAACATGGCGCGTTGCAACAACCGGGTATCCAGTTGTTCGCTGTCCAACACCGCCGTCAGCCCGGCGTCGTCATCCATTCCTTGCAACAGCAGTTGATCGCCATGCCGACGGTCGAAATCCACCAACGCGACGGGCAGATGGCGTTCCAGAGACATCAGCCGCGCCAGACTTGCCGCCACGGTGCTGGCGCCCACGCCGCCGCTGGCGCCGACCACCGCCACGGTACGCCCCATCCGCGCGTACTCCGGGCCGGACTGCTGTCCATCACACTTCGCCAGCGTGGCAGAGAGCAAATCCAGCGTGCAGGGCTTGACCAGATAATCCGTCACGCCCAACTGCAACAGCGCACGGTACAAATCAACGTCCTGTGTTTTGCCGAGGGCGATCACCCGCGTGCCGGGGCCGCACATCGCCAGCAGCGTTTCCATCTCCGGCAGCGGCCACGGCTCGCCGTCGAGATCAATCAGCAAGATCTGCGGCGGCAGATTCAGCTCACACCATTGTCTGGCGGCGGCCAAACCGCCGGCATGGACCTGCACCCCCGGGCGTCGCAAGCGAGCCAGGTCTTCACGCAGCTGCGTTTGCTGACCGGCGTCTTGCACAAACGCCGCCAGCCCCGCGCTCCACTCTTCCGCTTCCTGAGCCGGAGATACCGTTGCGTCACTCATCCGCTTAACCTTCCGTTAGTCTTCGTCGAAGTTAATATCGATGAGGTCTTTCACCTCGTTTTGCTGGTAGCGCTCAATGCTGTTCACCATGTTCACGCCGTCCGCCGCATCGAGGCTGCGCGCCTGAATCAGGTCACGCGGTTCCGCCACCATTTGCGCCAGATTGCTCTGGTTGGCGCAGCCGAGGTAACCCACCGCATCAAACGGTTTAACCATCAGCAAGCCCGCGTCATTGACCTGACAGGCCGGCACCCTGGCGGCCAGCGCCTGCGACAGCACCTGCAAATCGCCGCTCTGGTTCACCGCGGGTACGCGCGTCATCACGCGGATGCGGCTTTTATCCGCGCCGGCGTTCTCCAGCGCGTTGGCCAGACGGCTGGCGATCTGCTCGCCGCGGGCCGTCCACGGGGTGATGGTCAGCGTCTGTTTCGACACGCGTCCTTGCTGGTTCAGTAACTGGTTTAACGACGCCAGCGAGTCGGCATCCAGGCCGTGGCCGTTACGGTCCGCCTGTAAATTGACCGCCAGCGAAGAGGGCTTCACCTCAATGCGCTCGACATCCGGCTGGTTAAAACGCGTCATACGCTCTGCGCTTATCTTGCGATCGCTACAGCCTGCCAGCGCGATAAGCGCCAGCGCCAGGACGGTCAGGCGGGCAGGCATCAGGTAAGGTTGTGTGGTTTTCATGATTATCTCGCCGGTTAGTAGAGGTAGCCTGCGGCGCCGAACCGAGGCGTGTTGGCATCGAGCATTTTCGCGCCCTGACCTGGGGTTTGCAGCGTGCCGGCGCTCACCGGCGCGACCACATAGGCGGTAGCGATAATCACCAGCTCAGTCTCTTCCGAACTGGTGGATTCCCTCTCAAATGCGCGGCCCAGCAGAGGAATACCCGACAGTCCCGGTACGCCGGCCACCGTCTGGCTGTTGCTGCTGCGCAACATGCCCGCCAGGGCGAAACTCTGACCGCTGGCCAGTTCCACCGTGGTATCGGCGCGGCGTACAGTCAGCGCCGGAATGGTAGAACCGCCTTCCAGTTGTACCGAGCCGACCGACGTCAGCTCACTCACTTCCGGCGCGATATGTAAACTGATGCGGTTCGCCGACAGCAGAGTTGGCGTCATACGCAGGATCACGCCGTAAGATTTGTAATCGATGCTGACGCTGTTACCGGTAATCAACACAATCGGCACTTCGCCGCCGGCAGCAAAGGCGGCCGTTTCACCGGACATCGCCGTCAAATTCGGCTCCGCCAGCACCGAAGCCATCCCCTGTGAATTCAGCGCGGACAGCAGCGTACTCAGCGAACCATCACTGCCGGTGTAGTTGTAACCCAGCGAGGCGCTGCCCGCCTCACGGCTGAAGGTGTTGCTGGTGGCGCTAAAGAAATTGCTCAGCGCCCCCGAACCAAAACCAATGGTATTGCGTCCCCGGTTCAGCGATGAATCCCAGTTAAAGCCCAGCTCATGGGTGAGCTTGCGCGACACTTCCACCACCCGCACACGAATGTTGATCTGCGATGGCGTGCGCACTTTCAGTTGGTTCACCACGTTCGGCGAGGTGCTGCTGGACGCCGGCATAGCGCCCCCGCCCCCGCCGCCGCCGCCTGCGCTGCCGCGTGACGAAGCGGACGCGCCAACCCACGCCTGCACGCTGTCGATCACTTTTTTCGCGTCCTGCGGCGTTTCCACACTGCCGCGGACAATCACACCGTTTGGCACCGAGGCTTCCAGTTGGATCTGCGCATCGGGGAATTCACGACGCAGGCGCTCTTTCAGCGCATCCAGATCATGTTCGACCACCAGGTGAATGGCGCTGACCACCTGCCCGTCAACATCCATTGCATACAGCGTGGTGTTCCCCACGCCTTTGGCAAACACAAACACATTGCCCGGCGACGGCAATTCAAAACTGGCGATCGCCGGGTCGGCGATCAGTACGCTATCCGGGATGTGGTCCAGTTGCAGCATACGTCCCTGATTGATATTCAGGCGGATTTCGCTGGTGGCTTCTATCTGCGTCACCGCAGCGACAGGCAGCGTCGTTGCCGACAGCAGACAACAGGCGACCAGCAACAGGCGTTTCGCGGCCAGGCGATAGCCGAAGTCGGGAGTAAAACTCATCTTCATTTATGGGTATCCATGACTGGGATTGATTCATCCACGCGACCCGTGCGGGCAGGCGTGGCGCGACGTTGTCATCGGGCAGGGAATTGCTTCACCTCGGCCCTGTCGCCACGGAACATTTTCACCTGATGTCCACTGCTGACCATCTTGCTGTAAATACCGGTGGTATCTTTCAGGGTGGTCACCGTTGTTTGCGCCTCGGCGTCATCGGATGTGTCAAGCGCGCTGCGCTGCGCCATCTGCAACAGCCCCACTTCTTTGGCGACGGTCAGCACTTCCGCCTGTTTGGGCGTCGCTTCCAGCGTGATGGACTGATAAATAGGCGTACGCTGGCGTCCCTGCGGAGTATTCTGTGCCGGTTCAGCGCCGTTGATATCCTGACGCGGACGCATAGAGGTAATCGCATCCGTTTGATTATTCAGCGCCAGAACCCGTAGATTGCGCGCTACGGTCTGCGCGCCGACCACCGGCGGAGGGACAGGCTGTTGAGACGTGGGTTGCAGCGCAACTTCATCATCACGGCGCAGGCTGAGGATGATATCGACATAATCGCCGGCGCTGACCAGACCTGCATTGCTGGCGACCACGCTGGTAGGAATGGAGATGGCGCGCATCCCCGGACGGAGTACGGCGGCAATAAAGCCCGGCTCATTGGGGCGAACCACGCTGTTATTGTTTAACGGGGTGCCCGCCGGGATTTTCCCCCGTAGCGTCGCGCCATATAACTGACTTTCCTGATCTTTACCACGAATAAAATAGAAGGTTCGTGAAACCGGTTGGTCCGTTTCCTGCCAGCGCACGGCGGAACCATCAATAAAATCGCCTGG
Source organism: Dickeya sp. ws52 (assembly GCF_007210685.1). Lineage (NCBI taxonomy): Bacteria > Pseudomonadati > Pseudomonadota > Gammaproteobacteria > Enterobacterales > Pectobacteriaceae > Dickeya > Dickeya sp. ws52. The sequence continues at coordinate 1,391 of NZ_SZVX01000030.1, read as the reverse complement.
CGAGAGATCCCGCGCGGTCACCAGCACCGCCGTTTTCTCCACGGGTATCGGTGCCGGTGCCGGCGTCTGCCGTGCAGCAGGCGTGCCCGGGAGTTGGCTGCGAACAATCAGCGCCACGACCCCGGCGGCAATCAGCGCCACGGACAATAAAAGCGTCGAGTTTATTTTCATTTTTTATTTCTACCGGCCAGATTCTTTTATATTTCAGAACTGAGGCCAAATAAGGATATAAGCCGCCCCAAAGGCAATAGCGATGCCATAGGGAATACCCTGTGATAATTCAGCAGAGAGCATTGGCGGCGGCGTAATATTTATTTTCAGCAGGTGATTCATCCGTTCAATCAGCAATGCCACGCCTGTCGAGCAGGTATTGAGCAACGGCAGCGATAATGCCAGTATCCCGCCGGCAATAGCCGTCACCATGACAAAACTGATCTGGTGGCCGTAACCCACCCACAAACAGAGCACGCTCATCAGTTTGACGTCGCCGGCTCCCAGCCGCCCGGTGAGAAACAGCAGAAATCCCACCACAAACACCAGCAGCGCCCCCGGCAATGCCTGCAACAAGGAGCCGGAAAGACGCGGCAACGGCCCCGTCACCCCGGCTGTCGCCAGCGCGCTCAACGCCAGCCAGCCCAGCAACAGCGCCAATACCGCACGATTCGGGATACGTCTTAGCAACAGGTCGCTGCCGATGCACCAGACCAGACACACCCCCAGCAACAGGTTATACGCAGACTGCACGCCAAACTGCCCGGCCATTACTTGGCTGGAGTAGAAGAACCAGTCGTACCGGAACCGGTAATCTGGTTGGCGATATCGCTGAATTTCTCGTTTAACGCCTTCACGAAGATACCGTCGCCGCCGAAAATCGCACCGATAGCCGCCGCCATCGCCGCCGCCAGAATGCCGTATTCGATCGCGGTCACACCGCTCTCATCCTGGAAAAATGCACGCATTTTTGCTTTCAATTGGTTCATTATCCGCTCTCTCTATCAGGTTACAGGGGTGGACTGCGCCACATCGCACAGCACCATCAGGAAGCGATAATAATGAGACTTATTATCATAAACGACAAGATGCGGAAGATTAAGATATGTTAATTTTCGCCATTATTTTTGCTGCAAATACCTTACTTTTTCTGTACGTATTGGTTAAAAGCGGCAGTACGGAAAAGCATTAACACCGTGAGATGGCCGACAAACCGTTTTGGGTCCGTCGGTGTTTCAAGGCGAATCACACCTAAGCCTGAAATCATATTTCAGGCATAAATGCGCCACAGACTGCTGACAAACGCATTAACTACAGGATGAAGCATCTTTCCGGCGTCAAAAACTGCGCTGAGGTGGGCGGCTTCGCCGGGTGAGCGACAGGACGTCGCGAAAGCCCGT